>CAMWHX010000219.1 GCA_947174155.1 uncultured Porphyromonadaceae bacterium | reverse complement strand
GTCGGCTGACTCGAGCAGCTTCTTGTCGGCGTTGATACGCTGCCAAGCCATTACAGTTGCGATGATGGCCAGGAAGGGGGCGCATACATTCTGATTGAAGCTCACCTCCACGCCGGCTCCGTCAAAGGTATTGTAGGCCGCTGCGCCTCCACATGCCACGCAGGCAATCATAAAGAGGAGCGACACTACGCATACACGCATCTGCAGTTTGAGATTGCGATAGAGGAAAATGGCTATCAGCGGGAGAAGGAAGCTCATCAACGACAGTATGAAAAACAGCCAGGTATGGGCCACGTATCCGGTAGCCTCACCCGCATCAGGCGTCCCGGCATACTTGAAGCCGAGGGCGGAGAAGAGATACGTGAAGTCAGGAGTGTTGATCTGACCTATCGTAATGAATGAAAAGGCCGCCATAACCACAGCGGCAACTAATAGCAGGACTGTCTGCCAGCGTTGTAGTACCATATCTTATTCTTTGGTGTGTTAGATAGTTTGGTACAAAATTACAATATTTTTTTCATTTCTCAGCGTTTGGCGCAGAATTTGTTATTATCTTTGCAGCCGGGTGTGCCGCCTCTCTTTGTCAACTCTCCGGCTTAGGAGGTGAGCTTCATGCTACTGACACCTTTATACAATTATAGATATCAAAATACTTAATGAGCAATACTAACCATAAACCGGTCTTCAGCGCGGAAGTATTTTCGCGCCTGTCATCCATGCGTTTTGCAGATGCCATCGATGTGATACGTTCTGCCGTCGTGCGCGGCGAGCATCATGATCTGCTGCCCGTCATAGACCGCCTTCAACAGACTTATCGAGCCATGCTCGATTACCTCGTGACGGGAGGTCCCGACACGGAGCGCGACGCGATGCTCGATGAGATACGCTCCGGACTGCGAGATGTGGCACAGGAGTTGGATCGTCGTGCAGCTATGGTTGATGACAGTCGTCAATACTTCTCCACAGCCCGCCTCCTCGACCTGCGGCGTGCGGATCTCGGAGCTGCTTTGCGTTCCGCCAGGGAACTGGGAGCCATGACTTCACTTGCCGAAATGGCCGGCAGTCTCGATGAAGATCTCCTGCGGAAGAAGGAGGAGGCTTATGAACTGGTCTTCAATCGCCTTTGGACTCTCGGTCAGACGGGGGATAAATCCGTGGATTCTCTTCCCTCCCTTCTCAACGACCGCGACACCCCGTTTGAGCTCACCGCACTTATCATCTCGGCATTAATGCTCGGACTTCTGCAATACTATGATTCCAAACGTTTGCAGATTCTCATCGATACATATGAGCTGGCGACGGATGAGATTGTGGCGGCCAGATTACTGACATCCTTGGTTCTCGTGGTGCGCAGATGGTCCGAACGCATCAGGTCTGATCGCAAGATCATCTCCCGGCTCGAGATTATGCGAGATTCCCTTATCTCCTATCGCAGACTGCGCGAAGTCTTCATGGCCCTTATCAGGACGCAGGATACCGAACGCGTCAATGCCAAGATGCGCAATGAGGTCATGCCCGAACTTATGAAGTTCAATCCCGAGTTGATGGCTCGCCTGCGCGAATCCGCTGCCGAAAACTCCGATCTCGATATTGAGGGTAATCCCGAGTGGGAGGAAATACTTCATAAGTCGGGATTGTCTGAAAAGATGCACGAACTCACCGAGTTACAGAACCAGGGTGCTGACATGATGATGCTGGCATTCTCGAATCTGAAATCTTTCCCCTTTTTCAGGTCGATGGCCAACTGGTTCCTCCCCTTCACCCTCTCCCACTCCTCCATTATCGGGTATGACTGGGCTGACTCGAAATCTGTCGAGAGCCTCCTTGCACCTCGCGGAATGATGTGTGACTCCGACAAATACTCTCTCATCTTTGCCTTCAACGCCATGCCCTCTGCTCAGCGAAACCTCATGCTGCAACAGATTGAGGCTCAATTGTCTCAGGTCGGCGAGATGATGGAGGAGCGTAAACTTAAAAGCTCTTCGCCGGAATTTGACGCCGAAGTGACACGTTATCTACGCGACTTGTACAGATTCTACAATCTCTATGGACGCCACGCAGATTTCTCCAACCCGTTCCGGAAATCATTTGTCTTTACTGATCTCCCCGTCTTGGGTGAAATACTCGCCGAACCCGAGGTGCTTCGTCTTGTCGGAGAGTTTTACTTCCGACGCGGATATTATGAAAATGCCCTTCCAATGCTCAGACGTCTTGCCGAGGAGGATGGCGGGGACTCCTCTCTTTGGGAAAAAACAGGATACTGCCTCGAAGCTGTCGGTAATTACGAGGAGGCCGTGGCCTGCTATGTGAAGGCTGAGCTTTTTGACCCTGACAAACTATGGACGGTACGTCGCCTTGGAGAGGTCTATTTCAAGGGGGGACGTATGAGAGAGGCACTCCCCTATCTCCAACGTGTCTCAGACTCCGAGCCGGAGAATATCAAGGCTCTCCTCACACTTGCTGACGCTCAGCAAGCGCTTGGAAAAACCGAGGATCTATTGAAGACTCTATATAAACC
>CAMWHX010000218.1 GCA_947174155.1 uncultured Porphyromonadaceae bacterium | reverse complement strand
AACGTGATCCTGGCCTTCGCCCGGTCCGGCTGATCCTTGCGGAGCCAGCGGTCGTATGCCGGGGAATCCGGCGCGACATCCCGGGCCCGGCGGGCATCCTCGGCCCAGTCGGCATTATCGGCGTGGCGGGCATCGAGGGCACGCTCGGCCAGCGCGGCCACTTTCGCGTAGTCAGCCGAGGCGGTCGAGGCCGACACCACCGTGCCTCCGGATCTCCCGGAGCCGGAGGTCTGTCCCTTGGGACGTGTAAGAAGTCTTACTTCCATACTCATTTTGCAATCTCCCTTATCCTGATGAAGGCCGTCCCGGCGATCAGATCGCGCGATATGGCCATTACGTGAAACATCTTATCCGGCATCGCCGGGTGACGGTATAGCCCGAAGCGGTGTGCCTGATCAGCGCGGACCGTCAGCTCCATGGTGACAAAAGGGGAGCGGTGGTCACGGTAGCAGGCGGCCACACGGGCCCTTTCCGGTTTCTGCATCTCCGCCCCGGTCCAGATCTCGGTGACTCCGGCTCCGGACTTAAGATCAATTGCCGTGGAGAGGGCCACGGTCTCGGAAACCCCGAGTGCCTCGCGTTCCTCAGCTGTGAGGGCTGAATGTATACGCGCTGACTCCTCCCGGGTATTTGTGAATCTCGCGCCGTCATACGACACATAAACCAGATCCTCCCTGCCGAGCGGGGTGGCGTGGGCGTTGTCGCTGTAGATCTTCGCCTCGAAATCCCTCAGCTGTATGTTGCTGACCTCCGGCAGCACCCTTACGGTCTCTGTGGTCCATTTTTCAGACCGGAACCATGTGGCGTGGCGCCTCGTCACCTTATTCCACCCCATGTTGACCGGCCCCAATATCGAGAAACTGACCTTTCCGCTCACGCCGTCGCTTTTTCTGACCGGGATGGCAAACCCGGTGGCATCGAT
Source organism: uncultured Porphyromonadaceae bacterium (assembly GCA_947174155.1). The sequence goes on along the minus strand of CAMWHX010000218.1, from coordinate 1,599 downwards.
TCCGGAAGAGGGGGCGATATTGTTGGCTATGGGGTATTCCTGACCTACGATGAAATCGCCCGGTTTCGGATCGAAGCCGAGGAAAAAGCACTGGGTGTAGTATTCGTCATCGTCCCCGCATTCCTCCCGGGTTTTGTATGGCATCCATTCCACAGTCAGCTTGCCCCGGCGCAGCACGCTGCGCGCGCATTTGTCGCCGATGACCATCATGCAGGCGAGCACCTCCACCATGTCCACGGTATCCTCGGATGTCCCGGGTGCGCTGTATTCGTATTTCATCTTTTTGGCGAAATCTCCGGTGAACGGCAGCAGGCCGTCCCGGCCGTTGATTCCTCCCTTGGGCCGGGTTCTCACGGGTTGCGATCTTGGTGTCTCGGCGCCCCACCACGCGCGGGCCACATAACGCTGCCGGCCATCGCTGTCTGCGGCGGGAAACACCACGCCGGAGAGGCCGCCGAGCTTTCCGAGGCTTTCACTCTCCACGGGATTCAGCACGATATGGCCCGAGAAAACGATGTAGTTGACAGTCTCGTCATCGGAGGGCGTGATGTTGCCTGCGGAGGCTCCCGTATACGTGGCCCGGGGGATGCCCCGGCGAATGTCATCAGCTGAAGGAAGCCCGCTGTCGGGATTGCCGTTGACGGAGATGACCAGCGTGTCGCGGTCGGTCGTCTCGTTGGTGACGGCATTGTCCTCGCCGCTCAGGTCCTTTTCGGCGCGGGTCCAGCGTATCAGGGCGCACCCCTGGCCCGTGGCCATCGAGTCAGCCACCGACTCCTGGTGCGGCGCGGGCCATGACACCTCCTGGCCGTCAAGATAGAAATCCCAGGCCGGATGATCAAGCGCGCGGATCATCCATTCCCTCCGGCTCAGGCCCGGAGTGTGGTTGATTACGTCAGGATACCCGGCCGCCTCCGTGGCGAGATCCCACAGTTCTGACTTGTCGGACGTGCCGGCCTTGTCGGGATAGACGATACCCTCCGACATATAGAGCTGCCGCGCCATGTACGGGCTGTCCAGGTCATCGCTGTCAAGTGGATTCTCCACGGCTGAGTCCGCCGCAGTGACCTCGCACCTCAGCTCGATGCGGTTGTAGACGTCCCCCCGGCTGATGGTGGTGTCGGCATCATCGGCCACTTTTGTGGTGATCTCCGTGATGCCGGGATCGCCGCCGCTGCGGGCGGTGTCCCAGCTGAAGATCTCCACGGTCAGACCCTCCTGCACGGCGTGCAGGTCGGCCCATCCGAGTATGTGACTGAGCACCTCCTGCTGGCTCCACACGTCATCCTGCGTATTGCCCAGGAAAAGACACTCGTCAATGCCGCACCCGTCGAGGACACCGGCTCCCCCCTCCGAGACCAGACGCGAGCCGTCATACCTCACCGTGTATCCCTCGCCGAAGATGTCGAGCGGTTCCATCACTCCCTGCAGTATCTCCGCCACGATTTCCGACATGGAGCGCACCCGGGCGCCGTTACGGAGCGAGGCGTAGTCAGTCCATTCGCTGTCAGCATCGCGGTATTTCGCGAGCGAGAGGGCGGAGAGCGCGTCGATGCAGTTCAGGTCAATCCGGTCATATTCATCCACAAAGGGCTGTGA
>CAMWHX010000217.1 GCA_947174155.1 uncultured Porphyromonadaceae bacterium | reverse complement strand
CTTTGTGACTGCTCGGGCCAGCCGGCCCCGCTGTTTCTGATCTCGGGGGATACCGGGGCCGGAAAAACAGTGATCCTCGACTGTATCTCCATGGCCCTATATAAGAAAACACCACGTATCGGGTCGGTACGCAACTCTTCGAATAATGTCTTTGTCACGGGTGAGAGCGAGGACATGCGCGTGGGGAGTATACAGCAGTACACACGTCTGGGGATCAAGCCGGATGCGGAGTGTTTCAGCGAATTGACTTTCGAGGGTAACGACGGTGGGATTTATGTAGCCCGTCTCACCCTGGGAATGCAGCGCAAGAATGCCCGCAAGGAGGCGGGGATTCCACGCCGGGTGGGACATCGCACGCCAAAGTGGAGTCTGACACTCCCCGACGGAGCGGTCATCGAACGTGACGGTGATATCCGTGAGGCCATCGACCGGGCTGTCGGTCTAACCTTCGAACAGTTCGGACGCATGGCCATGCTTGCACAGGGGCAGTTCGCATCATTCCTGACGGGTGATAAGTCGGAGCGAGAGCAGATTCTGGAACAACTCACCAATACAAGCCGTTTCTCGGATTATGGCGAGGCAATATCCAATATCTTTGCCCGCGCAAAGTCATCTTATTCTGAGGCGAAGACAAGATTTGAGGATCACAACCGTCTGATCCTGACACCCGAGGAGCGTACTAACCTTATAGCGGAACGGGAGAGGTTGAGCGCTATCACCGATTATATAGACCACCTATCCTCAGGAGTGCGCGCACGTCTCGAAATTATCCGCAACATCCCCGGGGAAGAGGATGTGCGACTGCTTCGCGACTCCCTTCAATCGGCTGAAAGGGAACTGAAAGAATTTCAAGCTACTATCGATGCCCGGGCCGAGGATCTACCGCTTTTTGAGAATATAAATGTAATCCTCGAGAAATTGCGCATTTACTCCAAGACCCTCTCTGATATAGAATCGGCAGACACAACTCTGGCTAAGAGCGACCAGACACGACGCCCCCTCGCGGAGAATCTGGTGACCTTAACCGCGAAGGTTAAAGAGTCACGAGAGACATATGAAGTCGGTAAGGAGGAGGCAGACAAGAAACAGTCCGAGTATCAATCTCTCAATCCCGACGAAAACCGCAAGGCTCTCGACGATGCCAAGTTGCGCTACTCCCAACTCACGAAGGTTCAGGAACTTTGGATCGGTATCACTGCACTCCACGAAGCCATCCGAGCTGGTCGACAGGAGGTCAGGGAGTGCATGGCAGAAACACTGTCTTTGAGTGGAGAGTTGACCGTTGCCGAGGAGGCACGCACCCGTGCCCAACGGGAGTATGACGAAGCCCAAGCCCTACTCCAAACGATGAACATGAGTGTGGAGGAGACACTGGTAAACCTGCGCCAACGTCTTGCTGAAGAGCACGCGGAGCGCTGTCCCCTCTGCGGCAGCGAGATCCGGACACTATTGAATAAGGAAGAATTCGAGCCTATCCTCACCCCTCTGCGAGCGAAACAGAGGGAATGTAAGGAGAGATTTGATGAAGCCGACAGTGTCTTGGTGAAGATTCGCGGGCGCAGGGCCGATGCGGAAGCTGCCCTGAAAAGTGCCCGTGACAGTGTCTCCCGTTATATCACCGAGTGCAGGGGACTCGTCGCCCAAAGCGCCAAACTCCCCGACTTCGGTCCAACCCCTATACGTCAACTGCTGGACGAGACACAACGGGAGATCCAGACTCGCACGGATGTTGAAAACCGGGCATCTGCCATATTGAAGGAGTGGCAGACTCTTGCCAACGCCTCCGCCGCTCTCCTCAAAGCCTTCGAGAAGGTTGAGATGTCGCGTGCAAGGGCGGAAAAAGCCCTATCGGATTTCGACGCCGGGATTATCAAAATCCGGACCACACGAGATAACGACCTCAAACGACGCGATGAGATATACGATGAGATCACTTCTCTTATCGGACACCGCGAACCCCGTTGGCCGGAGAATGTCATGGAAACCTCATCCCGTCTTAAATCGGAGGCTGAAACCTACCGGACCGATTGTCGTCGCCGTGACGGTATGGTACGCACCGTGGAGGCGGCACGCGATAAGGTTTCACAGATGGAGAGCGGTGTCACCGAAGCGCTCAAAACTCTTCATGCTCCCGACCGGGAGTCACTCCCCGCACGCGAGAATATGGAGCGTCTTCTTGCTGACTTCTCAGCACGACGTGACGGATTCATCCAGCAATCGGGAGCTATCACCAAAGAACTGGAAACCGATGACCTGCATCACGCGGAGGTCAGACGCCTGCAAGGGATTATGGAGGAGTGCCGCAAGACCTTCGAGCGATGGGATCGACTGAACGCCCGTTTCGGTGGAACGCGTTTCCGCACATTGGTGCAATCCTATATCTTGCGCCCGCTGCTCCACAACGCCAACCTCTACCTGCGTCGCATCACCGACCGCTACATACTGACATGCAGCGAGCAGAACGAGCAACTCTCCATCCTCGTGCGTGACTGCTACAACAAGGGGCAGATACGCAGTGTCACCGTG
>CAMWHX010000216.1 GCA_947174155.1 uncultured Porphyromonadaceae bacterium | reverse complement strand
CCCCACCACCACCCCCCCGCCGCCCCCGCCCCCCCCCCCCCCCCCCCCCGCTGTCTTTATTCGGAGGACTATCTACATTGCTTAGTCCATGAGTTTGCGGTAGCGGATGCGGTGGGGAGTGTCGGTAGCACCGTCGCGTTTCTTGCGATACTCCTCGTAGTCGCTGTAGGAACCTTCGTAGAAGGTCACCTTGCTGTCACCCTCGAAGGCGAGGATATGAGTGGCGATGCGGTCGAGAAACCAGCGGTCATGGCTTACGACCACGGCACACCCGGCGAAATTCTCCAGACCCTCCTCCAGGGCACGGAGCGTATTGACGTCGATATCGTTGGTCGGCTCGTCAAGCAGCAGGACATTACCCTCCTCCTTAAGCGCCATGGCCAGGTGCAGACGATTGCGCTCACCACCTGACAGCACACCGATCTTCTTCTCCTGATCAGCACCCGTGAAGTTGAACTTCGACAGATAGGCGCGGGCATTCATGTCGCGTCCCCCCATGCGGAAGGACTCCACACCCTGTGAGATCACCTCATATACGGTCTTGTCGGGATGCAGATCCTTATGGTTCTGGTCCACATATGCTATCTTGACAGTCTCCCCGACATCAAACGATCCCTTGTCGGGCGTTTCCTGACCCATTATCAGACGGAAGAGTGTTGTCTTACCGGCACCGTTGGGGCCGATGACACCCACGATACCGTTGGGGGGAAGCATGAAGTCCAGATTGTCGAAGAGCACCTTGTCGCCGAAAGCCTTTGCCAGCCCCTTCGATTCGATGACCTTGTTGCCCAGACGCGGACCGTTGGGAATATAAATCTCAAGTTTCTCCTCGCGTTGCTTCTGGTCCTCGTTGAGCAGACGGTCGTAGCTGGCCAGACGCGCCTTACCCTTGGCCTGACGGGCCTTCGGAGCCATGCGCACCCATTCCAGCTCGCGCTCCAGAGTCTTGCGGCGCTTCGAAGCCTGTTTCTCCTCCATGGCCATACGCTTGGTCTTCTGTTCGAGCCATGAGGAGTAGTTACCCTTCCAGGGTATACCCTCGCCACGGTCCAGTTCCAGTATCCAACCGGCCACATGGTCGAGGAAATAGCGGTCGTGAGTGACGGCGATCACCGTGCCGGGATACTGCTGCAGATGCTGTTCCAGCCAGTCTACGGACTCGGCATCCAGATGGTTGGTAGGCTCGTCGAGAAGCAGGATATCAGGTTGCTGCAGGAGCAGACGGCAGAGCGCCACGCGGCGACGCTCACCACCGGAGAGGGTATCAATGCGACGATCATCCGGCGGACAGCGCAGAGCGTCCATCGCTCGTTCCAGCTTGTTGTCGATATTCCAGGCATCAGCGGCGTCGAGCTTATCCTGGAGCTCAGCCTGACGGTTCATTAGAGCCTCCATCTTGTCGGGATTCTCAAGCACCTCGGGATCACCAAACGCCTCGTTGACCTTATCATACTCGGCCAGCAGGTCCATGATCGGCTGCACACCCTCACGAACCACCTCGATGACCGTCTTCTCCGGATCGAGTTTCGGATCCTGCTCCAGATAGCCCACCGAATAACCGGGAGAGAAGACCACCTCCCCCTGATAGGACTTGTCAATACCGGCTATGATCTTGAGCAGGGTAGACTTACCCGAGCCGTTGAGACCGATGATACCGATCTTGGCACCATAGAAGAAGGAGAGATATATGTTTTTAAGTATTTGGCGCTGAGGAGGTATGATTTTGCTCACACCCACCATCGAGAATATAACCTTTTTGTCGTCAGCCATAAGTGAGATAATGTGTTAGATTGTTTCAGATACGGGATGGTTAAGTAGCTCATAGAAATTAATGAACACATAAAACGATGTTATCGCTTAGGCGATAAGGTTGAGGAGTGAGGGAGTTGGAGAGTGCTAAGCGACAGAACGACGATGCCTTAGCGGCAAGTGAGAACGCGTTTTATGGTTCAAGAATCTTAAGCTACATATTTCGTTTAATTTCTATGAGCTACTTATTAGATTTTGGTGCGGTAGTCGCAGGCCACCTTCCCCTTGGAGATGTTGCGCAGCTTGCCGCCGATAAGTTGTTTGCGGATAGGGGCGATGCGGTCGGTGTAGACAGTCCCTTCGAGATGGTCATACTCATGCTGTATGATACGGCTGAGGAAACCGGTAAACTCCTTCTCATGCTCCACGAAGTTCTCATCCAGCCAGTTGAGTCGAATATGTTCGTGACGTTTCACATTTTCCGACAGCCCGGGCACCGAGAGACAACCCTCCGCACGGCTGACGGGATCTCCATCCTCGATTACGTCCAGCTCCGGATTGATAAGCACCATCTTGGAATTGGCACACTCCGGAAAATCCTCGGCAAGGACTGACCCGTCAAGCACGATCAGCCGGATTGAGCGCCCGATCTGGGGAGCGGCCAGACCGACACCCTCGGAGGCATACATCGTTTCCCACATATCCGCGATAAGTTTTTTGAGTTCGGGATAGTCGCGGTCTATCTCCTCCGTCTCGGCGCGGAGCACCGGATGTCCGTAAAGGTATATAGGAAGCTT
>CAMWHX010000215.1 GCA_947174155.1 uncultured Porphyromonadaceae bacterium | reverse complement strand
GTCCAGAATTTTCTGTACATACGGGCGACGCGACTCCGGATTCTTGATATACAGTTCATTGCTCCCGAGAGAAATGAAGACATAAGTGACTTCATAACGCCGTATCAGATTATCCAAGGTGTCACATCCGGCCCATATCTTGGTATTACTTGAATCCCAATTGACAGCGTGAATAGTGTGGCCATTATGCTTGGCATATTCAGCAAGTCGGTAAGCAAGATTTAGCGTCATTGAGTCTCCTATTATCAGAAGAGACTGAGAAGCTGAATCGGTAGGTTGCGGTTCCGGCCTTGACATCAACCCCTCCCCTGTGTCTTCCGCAGCCAAAAGGCGAGAGCCTGTGCTTGTGGTGTCAGGCTCGGCAAGCAGCGTCTCCTTGAATGGAGCCTTACGAACTTTCCAACTTCCGATCTCAATATCATCAATGAAGGCAACACCGATTACTATTATCAAGGCGGCCACGAGTAGCCACCATATTCCCTTGTATCCGGACTTCATATACCCCTATTACTTTTGTCTATCAAGTTCTTTTATCAGATTTTTCGCAAACTTCACCTCAGCGTGACAACGGTGATACCCGATCCGCCGAAGCGCACATCCTCATCCTCGGCCGAAGCTACGGCTCCGTTAGCCTTCAACATCTGACGGATCAGGGTCTTCAAGATACCGTGACCTGTGCCGTGAAGTATACGCACCCGCGAAGCGTTAAACTGTATCGCATCGTCGATAAAGTATGTCACCGCTTGCAGAGCTTCGTCAGCGCGCATACCCCTCACGTCAATCTCCTGACGGAAGTTCAGCTGACGGGCACGACTGTCGGCCGATGTAGCTGCGCTGACCGAAGATACCGTACTTGCCACCGAGGGGGCCGGCTTCTTAGCCTCCTGAAGTCGAGAGATCTCAACAAATGTGCGCAAAGCGCCGAATGCCACCTCCGCTTTCTTTCCCTGAACAGATAGGATCTGTCCAACCACTCCTCCGTCGCTCATCCGGACATAGTCTCCTACGCCGAGTTCACGTTTGGCAGAACGCTTTTCGCCACTCTTCTGCTGCTTGGGTCGGTTGCTCTTATGACGTAAAGGTCGGAGGACTTCCGGAAGATTAGCGTCAACCGCGGCCGGGACATCCTTATCAAGAGAAGCACGATACTCATCCAGTTGCTTGCGGATCTCCCGCGTACGCTCCTTCTCCGCCTGAGCATCACGAATCTCGCGAATCGCACCTTCAAGGCGAGCGTTGGCTGTCTTCATGATCTCTTTGGCCTCGCGTCTGGCATCCGCTATGATCGAAGAGCGCTGAACACGCAGACTTTCAGCCGTGTCCTCATATTTGGCGAGAATATCATTAAGCTTGTTTTCCTTTTCCCTGATGTTCTGGCGCTTATTGGCCCAATATCTGCGGTCACGCTGAATGTCAAGCAAATACTTATCGGCATTGACATAATCACTTCCCACAATCTCCTTAGCAGAATCCACCACCTCAGCAGGTAGCCCTATATTACGGGCAATTTCAAGTGAAAAGGAGCTGCCGGGAGTGCAGACAGAGAGTTGGAACGTCGGGCGCAGATGCTGACGATCATAAAGCATCGCACCGTTGACAAATCCTTCGGTCTCCTCAGCGAAAGTCTTAAGATTCTGGTAATGTGTCGTGATGACACCCATACAGCCAGAAAGGGCGAGGCGCTGCAAGATAGCCTGAGCAAGAGCACCACCAATCTGAGGCTCCGTCCCACTTCCCATCTCATCTGCCAGCACGAGCGTGCCGGGGCCGCTCCGTGCCATAAAATGCTTCATATTGCGCAGATGAGAAGAGTATGTCGAAAGATCATTCTCAATCGACTGCTCGTCACCAATATCCACAAAGATATTATCGAAGACTCCCATATGGGAATTACTGTAAAGGGTAGGCAGCACACCACACTGTGCCATGTACTGCACGATACCCACAGTTTTGAGACACACTGACTTACCACCGGCATTGGGACCGGAGATTATCAGGAAGCGGAGTTGGTTATTCAGTTGGAGGTTAAGTGGCACAGTCTCACGTCCATGACGACGAAGCGTCAACATTAGGACCGGGTGAACAGCATGATACCAGTCTATCTCCGGCTTCCGCTCCAAAACAGGCATCTGGCCGTCGGTCTCGTTGGCAAACTCCCCCTTGGCACGAATAAAGTCAAGCAGACCAAGGAGGCGTACACTATCGAGTATATCACTAATATAAGGACGGATGACCGCAGCCACGGCTGTAAGGATCAGGATAATCTCCCGATGCTCTTCAAGCTGGAGCTCACGAATTCGGTTACCTGTCTCAACGACTTCGGAGGGTTCGATAAAGACAGTCTTACCTGTCGCACTCTCATCATGTACAATGCCTGAAAGTCGACGCTTCATCCCGGCGGGAACAGGGATTACCATGCGTCCGTCACGCATGGACGGGGTCACGTCACGATCTATAATCCCCTCCGACGCAGCCCGATCAAGCACTTTGCGCATCGCACGCGACATCGCTCCACCCATCGAAGCGAGATTGCGACGGATATCATACAGCGCGTCGG
>CAMWHX010000214.1 GCA_947174155.1 uncultured Porphyromonadaceae bacterium | reverse complement strand
TTTCTCTTCCACCTTCTTATACCTCTACGCCCTGTTAGTTGGACGCCGCGTGGTTCTCTATTTATCGGGATCGCAGGGGTTGCCCGGATCAGCGACGGAAGCGAGGATCGTTTTCGAGAAGCCACTGTGCAATCTGGACGGCATTGAGGGCAGCTCCCTTCTTTATCTGGTCGCCTACCACCCAGAAGGAGAGTCCGCAGTCATCGGATATATCCTGACGGATACGGCCGACGAAGACGGGATCCTTGCCGGTAATGTCAAGAGGCATCGGATACTTCTTTGTCGCGGGGTCGTCACAGACCACCAGTCCCGGAGCCTTGCCGAAGGCTTCGCGAGCCTGAGCCGGTGATACGGGAGACTCTGTCTCAACCCATATAGCTTCGCTGTGGGCACGCATGACGGGTACACGCACACATGTAGCCGACACCCGGATATCATCGTCATGCATGATCTTCTTCGTCTCGTGATACATCTTCATCTCCTCCTTCGTGTAGTCGTTGTCAAGGAAGACATCGACCTGAGGAATCAGATTGTAGGCGAGTTGGTAGGCAAACTTCTCTATAGTCGGTTCCTCGCCGGCAGAGAGCTGGCCGAACTGTGTCGCCAATTCAGCCATGGCCGATGCTCCGGCACCGCTCGCGGCCTGATATGTGGCCACACGCACACGCCGGATGGGGGAGAGATCATGAATCGGCTTAAGTGCCACAACCATCTGTATCGTGGTGCAGTTGGGGTTACCGATGATGCCACGCGGCCGGTCCAGAGCATCGGCGGCATTGACCTCGGGGACTACAAGCGGGACATCCGGGTCCATACGGAAGGCAGATGAGTTGTCGATCATCACCGAGCCGTGGCGCGTGATGACATCAGCAAACTCCTTGGAGGTCCCGGCACCGGCGGAGGTGAAGGCGATATCCACGCCGGAGAAGTCGGAATCGCGGGTCAGTTCTTCGACCACGACCGGCTCACCCTTGAAATCTATCGTAGTGCCGGCGCTACGCTTCGAGCCGAAGAGTCGAAGCGAGGCGACGGGGAAGTTCTGTTCGGCGAGGACGCGGAGGAACTCATGTCCGACAGCGCCGCTCGCTCCAACAATAGCAATATTCATCTTTTTTAGTGAATTAGTGATTAGTGATAAGATATAAGTGATTAGTGATCAGTGATGTGCGAATTTACGAAGCATAACTGATCACTAATCACCAATCACTTATCACTGACGACCGGAGGTCGCTACTCCTTTTGCTATCTTCTTTACAAGACCCTGCAGCACGTTGCCCGGGCCGAGTTCGATAAACTCGTCCGCACCGTCGGCTACCATAGCCTCTACATCCTGTGTCCAGCGCACCGGGGCGGTTAGCTGGGCTATCAGATTAGCCTTGATCTCTTCAGGATCGGTGTGGGGCTTGCCGTCGACGTTCTGATAGACGGGGCAGACGGGAGTCTTGAACTCCGCCTTGGCTATAGCCTCGGCCAACTCCTCCTGGGCGGGCATCATCAGCGGAGAGTGGAAGGCTCCGCCGACCTTGAGTTTGAGGGCACGCTTCGCCCCGGCCTCAAGCATCTTCTCGCATGCGAGGTCGATACCCTCGATAGTGCCGGAGATCACGACCTGGCCGGGACAGTTGTAGTTGGCCGGTGCTACCACTTCGTCTACAGACTCGCAGATCTCGGCTACCTTCTCGTCGGGGAGGGCCAGGACAGCCGCCATAGTCGAGGGATTGGCCTCGCAGGCCTTCTGCATAGCGTGGGCACGGGCTGACACCAGTTTCAGACCCTCCTCAAAGGAGAGGGCACCGGCGGCCACGAGGGCGGAAAACTCACCCAAGCTGTGTCCGGCTACCATGTCGGGCTTGAAATCCTCGCCGAGAGACTTGGCCAGCACGACGCTGTGGAGAAAGATGGCCGGCTGTGTCACCTTGGTCTGCTTGAGATCCTCCTCGGTGCCTTCAAACATCAGGTCTGTGATGCGGAAACCGAGGATGTCGTTGGCCTTCTCCATCAGCTCGTGAGCCTCCGGATTATTGTCATAGAGGTCTTTGCCCATACCTACAAACTGGGCGCCCTGTCCGGGAAAAACGTATGCTTTCATTTGTGTCTGTGCAGTTACTTTTAGTGAAAGCGGAGGCATGCCCCGGTGCGGGGCACGTCTCCGTCATAAGTTATTCATCCTCGTCGGGATGATGATTTCAATACTTTCAATTACTTACGTGCGATGAGCTTGTAGCCGTACTGTGCGCGGTCACCGAGCTCCTCCTCGATGCGGAGCAGCTGGTTGTACTTGGCCATACGGTCGGAGCGGCTTGCAGAACCGGTCTTGATCTGGCCGGCATTGGTAGCCACGGCGATGTCGGCGATAGTAGCGTCCTCTGTCTCACCGGAACGGTGGGAGATGACGGCGGTATAGCGGTTGCGCTGTGCCATCTCGACGGCGCGCAGGGTCTCGGTCAGCGAACCGATCTGGTTGACCTTAACCAGGATAGAGTTGGCGCAACCCTCGGCGATGCCACGCTCAAGATACTTCACGTTGGTGACGAAGAGGTCGTCGCCGACGAGCTGGCAAC
>CAMWHX010000213.1 GCA_947174155.1 uncultured Porphyromonadaceae bacterium | reverse complement strand
GTATAACACATTCATAAAGAGTTATGATAAACCGCGTGTTGATAAGAACCAAGGTGGTACAGCTGCTGTACAGCTATATGCTTGCCGACGCCAGTTTTATGCTGGAAACCCAGCCGTCAAATCCGACCAAGGAGAAGAGGTTTGCGCATGCTCTGTACATGGACCAGCTCGTACTGATGGCCCGTGTGGCCGAGGGTATCAGCAAGCGAGGCGGAGAGCGCCCGCTGGCCGATACACGGTTCATACAGCGCATAATGGCCGACGACAAAATCAAGTCGTTGATGGCCCGTTACCGCATGGAGGGTTTCCCCCTGGAATCGATTGTAGAACCCCTCACCGAGACTGTCAAGGAGTCGGGCTTATATAAGAATTTCGCTTCATCGGAAGATCGTCCCGAGACTATCTGGCGTGATATCTACACCGTGCTGATAGCTCCCGATCCCCGCCTGGCGGAGGTGGTGGCGACGCGTGAGAACCACACCCTGCGCGGAGTCGAGCGCAGTCGCGAGATGATGGAGACGACCTTCACCAATTTCTTCGCATCCCAGGACTCACTCCCCGCTGCCCTGCGCACATTGCAGGGGAGTCTCGAAAAGGCACGCGAACTCTATTTCCGCCTCCTGCTCCTCCCGGTGGCGCTGACAGACCTTCGCATCCGACAGATGGAGGAGGCCCGCGCGAAGTATATCCGGACCGAGGAGGATCTCAACCCCAATCCCAGATTTGTCGACAACGACCTCATCCGTCTGCTACGTGAGAATCCGCGTATCACCAAATATGAGGAGGACCACAAGATCTTCTGGCTCCGCGACGATGAGCCCATGCTGCGTGAACTCCTTCGCGAGATCATGGCCTCCGAGATATATGCCGACTACATGGCCCTTCCTGCAACTGACCTGCACACCGACGTCGAGCTCTGGCGCAACCTCTACAAGCATGTGATCTTCGACTCGCCCGACTTCCTGGAGACGCTGGAAGACAAGAGTGTGTTCTGGAACGACGACATCGACACTATAGGCACCTTCGTGCTCAAAACCCTCAAGCGTTTTGACTCTCCCGAGCATGGTGATCCCGTTTTGGATATGTATAAGGATGAGGAGGATGCCCGCTTCGGAGCCGAACTCTTCACCGCTACGGTGCGTAATCGAGAGAAATATCGCGCGATGATAGCCGACAACGTGGACCGTCGTTTCTGGGAGAGTGAGCGTCTTGCATACATGGATGTGGTCATCATCATGACGGCACTCGCCGAGATTCTGAATTTCCCGAAGATACCCCTTCACGTGTCGATCAACGAGTATGTGGAGAGCGCCAAGGCATACAGCACCGCGCGTAGCGGCGGCTTCGTCCACGGCCTTCTCGGCACCATAACCCGGCGACTGCAAGAGGAGGGGGTGCTCCTTAAGTAATTCATAATTCATAATTCATAATTGAGCGGCTCCCACCCGAAGACAAACTGACGCTAAACGGGCGACACCTCAATTCAAAATTCAAAATTCAAAATTAGACATATATGACTATTCCTGCCATCGTATTGCTACAAGCCTCCCAGGGTGGAGGATGGAGCGGCATGCTTATGATCGTGGCCATGATCGTGATTTTCTACTTTTTCATGATCCGTCCGCAGAGTAAGAAACAGAAAGAGATCAAGAAAGCCCGCGAGGCTATGCAGAAGGGTGACCGCGTTGTGACCGCCGGTGGTATCCATGGACGTATCCGCAGCCTTTCCGAGACCATCGTGACTATCGAGATCGCTCCCAATGTCCAGATCGACGTAGACAAGACCTCCGTCTATCCTGCGGCTCAGGGCGCTCCCGAGCAGCAGAAGGATTGATAGCCGACAGTCGAAGGATATCCGGCATATACATTTGACAAACGCATAGCTACAGATACTCACACAAGACGACAGAGAGAAGATACGCGTAGATATGAAGAGCATGTGGAATCGCTTGAAGGTATGGTGGCAGTCACTCCGATCCTCGGGGAGACTACGCAATGCCCTTGTGTTTCTCCTCTTCGTCTGTATCGCGGCAATCTTCTGGTTTGTGTTGGCGCTCAACGACAACGTGCAGCGCAATCTGACGGTGCGCCTCAATATCGTCGGTCGCCCCGACTCGGTGAAGTTTATCACCGATCCCCCCGCGATACTCCATGTCTCGGTGCGAGACCGCGGGAGCGCGTTGCTTCGCGCGGGATCGCTGCGTAAGCCGGTTATGACAGTGCAGTTTCGCGATTACCTTCACGGCACATCGTTTGTGCTCACACATTCTGACATCATCGCCGGCCTGAAAGCCACCTTCGGCTCCACCGCATCGATTCTGAGCACCTCTGTCGATTCGGTGCGCGTAGCCGTAGCCTCAGGGCGCGGACGCAGGGTGCCGGTCGAGTGTATGGTAAATGCTACTCCGGCAGCCGGCAGTGTGATCTATGGAGTGCCGAAAGCTACCCCCTCAGGCGTAGTGGCTGTCTCGTCTACACCTCTGACGCTGCCGACGACTTAATAGGTGTAGCTCTCGGGGGGCGCCGTATCATTAAAAAAAAAAGGGGGGGGGGGTGGGGGGGGGGGG
>CAMWHX010000212.1 GCA_947174155.1 uncultured Porphyromonadaceae bacterium | reverse complement strand
CCTCCTCCCCCATCGACGGGACGATAGTGCGGGGGGGAATAGGAGCAGATGCATCCACAGGTGAGGTCACGATGACAAGGCGTTGACGTCGAGGCATGAAGTAGTGTGGCTCTAAAGCCACGGCATCGGCGGAGGCTACGAGGATGTCGGGGTTAGTCCGCGCATTAATGGCTTCGGCGCCGGTGGAGTAGACGTCGCAGTCCCCCCACCCCAAGCCTTCGCAGACCCGACACATTCCGAGTGACGAGAGGGGCGTGAGACCTATGACAGCAATCTTCATAACCGGTTAACGGCGGCGCTCGGGGCGCACTTCGATGACGGTATGCTGGGTGATGACGTAGTCGACGGGCACGTCATGCTCCTCGACAGGCACTTCGTCGAGAAGCTGAAACTCATATCCTACGCCGATCTTGGTAGCTCGGCTTTCGCGAAGCAGACGGTCATAGAACCCCTTGCCACGTCCAAGTCGGTTGCCATTGCGGTCATAGGCCACGGCAGGCACGACGATGAGCTCCATCGTATCTGGGTCAATGATATCATCCCCGGTAGGCTCCTCGATATGGAAACTGCCCAGTTCGAGACGGGATTCATCATAAGGGAGTATCTCCAGGTCGACTCCATTGACGCGAGGGAGATAAAAATGCTTTCTGTCATGCCATTTATTGAGGAAGCGACGTGTTGACAGCTCGTCTGACAGGGAGTGATACATAAGTATATGCTCAGCCATCATAAAGGCGGCTGTACGCTCCAGTCTGTCGAAAACCTCATCTGCTGCCGAAGCCTTCTCGACCTCCGAGAGCATGGTGCGCAGATTCTTGATTCTTCTTCTTATATCTCTCTTTTCCATAATTCCTTTTTTTTTACACATAGCTTATAAAACCTCTGAGTCGCAGCATATCCAGGTTACCGGCTACTTACTTTTCAAATATCCTTTTAGCGCCTCCGGATCATCCAGCAGTTGCACCGCACGCTCAATCGTCGGATCACCGTTGTTGATCACCTCAAGATACGCGGGGAAGCCGATTATATCACGGGCTATGACGGCCTTGATCTGTCGAAGCAGCACATCCCGGCTACGGTTAATATAATACCAGCGGGCCGGCACACCCTCCTTAGCCGCATAAACCACGAAATTTTGAAGCAGCGTGTTGTCACGCGGGATGAGGAGCATCAGTTTGTCGATATCCTTGACACCCTTGGTCAGGGGCCTGTATTTCTCGGCAACGCTGAATGCGTACTTCTGGATCAACCCCTTGTTTGACACCTGAGCATACCAAGATGTATAGCCAACCGTATCTTCCGGCACAAAGACATCAGGCATGATACCACCACCGCCATAGACCTTTCTACCGCCGAATGTAGTAAACTCCTTACTCTTGTCGACATGAATACTGTCTGCTGAATAGAACTCGCCGCGAGCGTAGCGCTCGAGGATATCGGCATCATATTTACCGTCAGCACCTCTCTTATATTCCTTCTGGATACTGCGCCCGGAGGGGGTATAGTATCTGGCCACAGT
Organism: uncultured Porphyromonadaceae bacterium; assembly: GCA_947174155.1. The sequence continues at coordinate 1,060 of CAMWHX010000212.1, read as the reverse complement.
CAGACGAATCGCCGAACTGTCGGGAAGCATCATCTGGTTCTGCACAAGTCCTTTGCCAAAGGTGCGTCGGCCGATGATCAGGCCTCGGTCGTTATCCTGTATCGCTCCCGCGAATATCTCTGAAGCCGAGGCCGACTACTCATCGGTCAGCACCGTGACTGGACTGTCGATGTATGATCCCGAGCCGTCACTGGTAGCCACACCGTCATGCTCGGGATTGCGCCCCTTCGTATAAACTATCAGACGCCCCGCCGGCAGAAACTCGTTGGCCATCAGTATAGCCTGCTCCATGAAGCCCCCTTGATTACCTCGGAGGTCAATGACAAACCGCTTTGCCCCCTTCTCGCTGAGTTTAGCAAGCGCTTCGAAGAATTCCTCGTAGGTATTGCGGGCAAACTTATTGACGCGCACATATCCGGTATCGTCATTGATCATATAGGAGGCGTCGACACTGACGACCGGCACCTCTCCGCGCACGACGTCATAGACCACCGGCTCGTCACTGCCATATCGTTTCAGCCGGAGAGTCACAGTCGTCCCCTCCTTGCCGCGCAGGTTATCGTAGACCATCTGGGTCGTAGCGTTATCACCCGTCAGGTCGGTAGTATCGGCTTTGAGAATCTTATCACCGGCCAATATCCCAACCTTTTCGGCCGGCCCGTCAGGGATGACTTCCGAGACAACGATCGTGTCACTCAGTATCTGGAAAGAGATGCCGACACCGTAGAAGGCACCATCCAGATCACTATTGACAGCCTCAAGCTCGCTTCGCGGTATATAGACCGAGTGTGGGTCGAGGCCGGAGAGAAGATCGGGATACACGGTCTCGATAAGGCTGTCTACATTTATCCGATCCACATACTCGCTGCCGATGAGACTGAGCACAACCTTAAGCTTCTCCTCGGCATCGCTGTGACGCACGCGTGACATCCACGTGCCCATAAAAATACCGGCTACTACTCCGGCCGCCAGTGTGATGGGGAGTAGAGATAGTCCCAGGTTGCGTTTTACGGTTTTCTTCTCTTCTGTATCGGAAGTCATTTTCTTACTCTCGTAGTTA
>CAMWHX010000211.1 GCA_947174155.1 uncultured Porphyromonadaceae bacterium | reverse complement strand
TTTTCATAGTCGGAGGGGTCTGTGCAGGGGTTGCAGCGGCCTTTTCACGTTCACGGGTTAAGGAAAATGTATGATTTTTTTCATAAAGTATGGTGTGGAATCGAAAAAATTGCTAATTTTGCACTTATAATCTCTTTTTTTAATCTAACATCATGGACAAAGTCGATAATTTAGACCGTAAGATTCTCAATATCATTATGAACAACGCCCGCATCCCCTCGAAGGATGTGGCGATCGAGTGCGGCGTATCGCGTGCCGCCATCCATCAGCGAATCCAGCGTCTCATCGAGATGGGAGTCATTACCGGCTCGGGGTATGATGTCAATCCCCATCTGTTGGGTTACAATACATGCACCTATGTCGGGGTGCGTCTCGAGAAGGGTTCCCTCTACCGCGACGTAGTGAGCGAGCTGGAGAAGATCCCCGAGGTCGTCGAGTGTCACTTCACCACCGGCCCCTACTCCATGCTCATCAAGGTGTATGCCCGTGACAACCGAGACCTGATGCAGCTCCTCAACGACCGCATACAGCATATCCCCGGCGTCGTGGAGACAGAGACACTGATCTCCCTCGAGCAGTCCATGAACCGTCAGATACAGCTTGAGGTAAATCCGAATGCAGTGAAGTAGTACTTAGAATGAAAAAGACACATCTGTATACGATCCTGGCCGCGGTGCTTCTCGCACTCGTGGCCTTGATGTTTTTCTTCCCTGACGATATTGAGGGGAACGTGCTGCAGCAGCATGACATCATGCAGGGTATAGCCAACGGTCAGGAGGGAAAAGCCTATCATGAGGCTACGGGTGAGACCACCCGTTGGACGGATTCCCTCTTCGGTGGAATGCCCAATTTCCAGATAGCTCCCTCCTATCCGGCCGGCAAAGCCCTGGATTGGGTCGCCGGGCTGTACAGATTATGGCTTCCCACGCCGGCCGGGCTGCTGTTCTCGATGATGCTTGGCTTCTTCGGGATGTGTCTATGTATGAAGATGCGTTGGCCCGTGGCGCTATTTGCCGCCTTAGGGTGGGGCCTGTCGACATACTTCATAATCATCATAGGAGCCGGACACATCTGGAAATTTCTGACTCTCAGCTATATACCGCCGACGATCGGCGGTCTTGTGCTGTGTTACAGAGGTAAGTATCTCGGGGGCACAGCGCTCGCTGCGCTCTTCGGCGCGCTGCAATTGCAGAGCAACCACCCTCAGATGTCATACTATTTCGGCATCGTCATCGTCTGTCTGCTGATCGCATGGCTATGGGCGGCGATACGGGAGCATAAGGTGGGGCGCTGGCTGGCTGCTACAGGGTGTGCCGTCGGAGCCGGTGTGCTCGCATTGGCCGCCAACTCCGCGAGCCTCTACAATAGTTATGAGTATTCTAAGGAGACTGTGCGCGGGCGAAGCACCGAGCTGACTGTCGGTACCGGCGCCGGAGCCTCCGACAGCGGTATGGACCGCGAGGCCATAACGGCCTGGAGTTACGGTCTTGATGAGACCTTCTCGCTGCTGATCCCCAATGTCAAGGGGGGTGCCACCATCAAACCTGTGGCCGGGGAGAACAGGCTGCTGTCAGCCGCTGATACAGACCAGGCTTCCAAGAGCTATATTTCGCCACAGGAGATGCAGTTTGTGGCTCAGTTTCCGCAATACTTTGGCGACCAGCCGATGACCAACGGCCCCGTGTATGTCGGAGCCTTCGTCCTGATGCTGGCCATACTGGCGATGTTTGTGGTGCAGGGACCCGTGGAGGGGCCGGTGAAATGGGCACTCTTCACTGCCTCCATCCTGGCCATACTCCTCTCCTGGGGCCACAACTTCCCCGCGCTGACAGACTTCATGATAGACTCTTTCCCGGGCTACAATAAGTTTCGGGCGGTCGCCGCGATACTTGTCGTGGTAGAGTTTTGTGTCCCCCTATTGGCCGCCCTCTGCCTCAAGACCATCATCACGACTCCCGACTTCTTCGCCAAGAACAAGTGGACCGTCATCGGAGTGATGGGAGCCGGTGCAGTCGTCTGCTTCCTCGGATGGGTCGCACCCTCGATCTTCGGTGACCCATACAGTCAGGCGGAGTTGGAGCAGTTAGCCGCCGCCGGTGTGCTGAGCGAGCCGGCTTATGCCAACGTCTTCCGCACCATATCCGAATCCAGACTCTCACTGGTAAGCGCTGATTCACTCCGCTCGCTGATGTTTATAGTGGCCGGGGCCGCACTGCTGTGGCTCTATTACCGCGGGCTTTTCAAGCGTCCGGCCCTCTTCGTGGTTTGTGTCACCGCCGTCGTGGCCCTCGACCTCTTCTCTGTCAACAAGCGCTACGTCAGCTCCGAATCCTTCACCGCACCTGTCTCCAACGAGGCCGCCTTGCAGATGACTCCCGCTGATGAGGCCATACTCCGCGACAAGAGTCACTATCGCGTGATGGACGTCGACGGATTCAGCTCTGCCCGCTCCTCCTACTTCCACAAGACCATCGGAGGATATCACGCCGCCAAGCTGACACGTTATAACGACCTGATCACCCGCCAGATCTCACAGGGAAATCCCGCCGTGCTGGATATGCTTAACGCCAAGTATATAATTCAGGGGGGTGGA
>CAMWHX010000210.1 GCA_947174155.1 uncultured Porphyromonadaceae bacterium | reverse complement strand
CGACCACCGAGATCTTCCCCTATTAAGTCGTCGGCAGCGTCATATGGGTATAAGAGACAGCTTATAGACAATGTAAACTAACTGATGGTTATAATGCCTTTTGATTTGATTATCCTCGCTTCGCTTGGATCGCAGTGGGGGCTTTTGGACTTCGATTTGCGGGTTTGCGGGGATTTTTGTAATTTTGTGGATATATTGATTTGACATGAAGAAACGAATAGACGATATAGAGAGTGGTAACTCCGTAGGCGTGTCGGTCTCGGAGCGCAGCCGGCGCGTGGTGAAGTGGATGTGGATTGCGTTTCTATCGCTCGGGGGAGTGATAGCGCTCTTTCTGCTTCTCATATATAATGGTGTGATCGGATATATGCCTCCGATCGAGGAGCTGGAGGATCCGCATGACAAGCTGGCCTCGGTGGTGATGGCCTCTGACGGCACCACGGAGCTGGGACGCTATTTCGCCGGTCGCGGTAATCGTGTGTATACCGATTATGATGCCGTGTCACCTCATGTGATCGACGCTCTGATCGCTACGGAGGATGTGAGATTCGAAGATCACTCCGGTATCGACTTCCGTGCCTTGGGGCGCTCGATGGTCAAGACGCTTCTGCTCCGCGATAAGTCATCGGGCGGAGGATCGACGATCACCCAGCAGTTGGCCAAGCAACTCTATTCGCAACCTTCGACCAATATGCTGAAACGCGCCATGCAGAAGCCGATCGAGTGGATGATCGCCGTGAAGTTGGAGAGATTCTACACGAAGGATGAGATTATAAATATGTATCTCAATCGTTTCGACTTTCTCAATAACGCTGTCGGTATCAAGACGGCGGCTAATGTGTATTTTGGCAAGGAGCCTGCCGACTTGAAGATCGAGGAGGCGGCCATGCTTGTCGGAATGCTGAAAAACCCCTCTCTCTTCAATCCGCTCCGCCACCCTGAGCGCACGCGTGACCGCCGCAACGTGGTCCTGCACCAGATGGAGAAGGCAGGGAAGATCACAAAGGCCGAGAGGGATTCACTGTGTGAGCTTCCCATGAAGCTTGACTACCACAAGGTGGACCATCGCGAGGGTGGGGCTCCCTACCTTCGCGAAGAGATACGTCATCTGATGACGGCCAAGAAGCCTGTGGCTCCCCGCCGCTCGGACTTCGACAGCCAGAGCAGTTATCTGATCGCCCTGGGCAACTACAACACCGACTCGACGCAGTGGGAGGAGAATCCCCTCTACGGCTGGATCGAGAAGAATCCCAAGCCCGACGGAAGCAACTATAACCTCTATACAGATGGTCTGAAGATATATACAACCATCGACACCCGGATGCAGCAATACGCCGAGGAGGCTGTATACGAGCATCTCGGAGGGACGCTCCAACCCGCCTTCGAGCAGGAGAAGCGAGGCTCTCGCAACGGCCCCTATACGACCAACGGTGACGAACTCAGCTCAGCAGGTGTCAAGCGATTGATCCGCAATGCCATCCGCCAGACGGAGCGCTATAACATCATGAAGAGTGCCGGAGCAAGTGAAGCTGAGATTGAGAAGGCTTTCCACACTCCCCATCAGATGGATGTCTTCGCCTACGTACGCGAGACGGACTCCAAGGGTAGACGTCGTATCGTGCCCGGATCGAAGACTGTGACCATGACCCCGTATGACTCGCTGATGTATATGAAATCGATCCTGCGCACCGGCATGATGAGCATGGATCCCAAGACCGGATATGTCAAGGCCTACGTCGGAGGTCCCGACTTCAACTATTTTCAGTATGACATGGTGTCGCGCGGTAAGCGACAGATCGGATCTACGGCCAAGCCCTTCCTTTACACCCTGGCCATGGAGCAGGATATGACCCCCTGTACGCATTACAGCAACACGCAGCCGACTTTCGGCAACTGGACTCCGCGTAACTCCGGCAGCGCGCGTATCGGTGAGATGGTCGACCTGCGATGGGCCCTGACCAACTCCAATAACTGGATCTCTGCCCGCCTGGTCAATGACTTGGGAGCGCAGTCGCTCGCCAACAAGATGAGGATGTTTGGCATCACCGGCCATATCGAGGCCACTCTCCCCCTGAGCTTAGGCACCGTCGACGTCCCTATCCGCGACATGGTGGGTGCGTACTCTACATTCAGCAATCGCGGCATGAGGGTAGATCCGGTGTTTGTGACCCGAATAGAGGATAATCAGGGCAATGTGATATACTCCGCTACACCCCACCGCACGGAGGTGACCAGCGAGCAGGCTTATTACCGTATTCTCTCGATTCTGCTAAACGTTGTCGACAGCGGTACGGGTGCCTCCCTGCGCAGTCGCTACGGTATCTCGGCGCAGATGGGAGGCAAGACCGGTACGACCAACTCCAACTCCGACAGCTGGTTTATGGGATTCACCCCTGATCTTGTGACCGGAGTATGGGTTGGAGGCGACGAACGCTACATCCACTTCAACACCATGGCTCTCGGCCAGGGTGCGCGCGCTGCATTGCCTGTATACGGCCTATATATGCAGAAGGTATATGCAGACCGGAATCTTCCCTACAGTCAGGATACGAGGTTTGAATTCCCGGCATCTTTCGACGCCTGCAGCGGAGAGGAGTGGGAC
>CAMWHX010000209.1 GCA_947174155.1 uncultured Porphyromonadaceae bacterium | reverse complement strand
CATTGAGAGAGGGTTGGTGGAGATTGGCGATGAAGTTTTCGCGGGCCAAGCGGGAGCAGTAGTCCAGAAAACGGATATTCTTCTCGCGACCCATGGCAGCTACCTCCTCACTGAGAGATTTCAGGCGTGACACCTCGCGCATGTATGCAGAGCGCATCATCTGGCGGTAGATGTCGCCAAACTCCCCTTGCTCGCCACCATTGAGGGCTGCTTCGAGGGCGCGGCCCGGACTCCCGGCGCCCAGACGGGCATATAGAGTAGCCTGTTGAGGAGGTATGCCGTGTGTAGCTGTCAGCCAGTCGGCCGTAAACGCCGGTGAGACCGGTTTCAGATTCAGGCGACGCGTTCGGGAGAAGATGGTAGGGAGCAGGCGGTCAGGGTGGTTGCTGACGAGTATGAAGAGAGTGTCGTCATAAGGCTCCTCGATAAGTTTGAGGAGCTTGTTGGCCGTCTGCTCGTTCATCAGCTCGGGGAGCCATATCACGTATGTCTTATAGCGATAGGAGAGTGATGATAGGGAGGCGGTACGGGCAATCTCGGCAGCCTCGGTGACGTAGATGACCGGACGGGAGTTGCCGGCATCGATGAGCTCACCCCACTTCTCCGGTTCCATATAGGGATGCTCATGAAGCATCTCTTTCCACTCGTCGATGAAGTCGGTGGAGAGGACCGAAGATTTACCCTTAGGTTTGACGACCGGGTATATCCAATGTAGATCCGGATTGTTGAGCGACTCGGTTTGGAGACACGCCGGACACCGGCCACAAGGCTCACCATCCCTACGGTCAGAGCAATAGAGATACTGCACGAAAGCGCGGGCCATAGCAAGTTTTCCGATACCCTGCGCTCCTGCTATCAAGAGAGCGTGAGGTATACGGTCTGAATCAGCCATCAGGCGGAGTTCCTGTTTAGCGATTTCGTGGCCCGGTATGTCTGCAAACTTCATTGTTGCCGTCGTGGGTATAAGGCGTGAAATATAATAGGTGCAAAAGTACAAAAAAAATCGGAGACACGAAAATATATCCCCAAGGAAAAGTGTTTAGTGATAGGATAGTAATTTTTGAATGTTGAATTTTGAATGTTGTATGTTGAATCATTAGAGGTCAGTGTGAGGTTATCAAAGCGTACAGATTGTAGATATTCTTTGCTCCCCATTCACCATTCCCCATCCCCAATTCAAAATTCAACATTCAAAATTCCCAATTCAACATTCCCCATTCAAAATTCAAAATTAAATTGACTCCTTTTCTCAAATCACTTGCCCGCGCGTACGCTTCGCGCTACGAAGCGCGCTCGGATTTCTGTTTTGTCTTTCCAAGCAAACGAGCCGGAACCTTCTTTCTGAAATACCTGCGTCAGGAGGCTCAGCGTCCCATGCTCGCTCCCGAGGTGATCACCATATCCGACTTTGTCAGTGAGATTGCAGACCGTGTACCGGCCGGACGTGTGGACCAGTTGCTTCGACTCTACAACGTCTACCGCTCCATGCTCAGCAGCGACAGTGGAGTAGACTTCGACTCCTTCCGCGGCTGGGGCGAGACTGTGCTTGCCGACTTCACGGAGGTCGATATGTATGGTGTGCCCGCTGACGAGATATTCAAGAATGTCAAGGATTATCGCGATATCGCCACCAACTTCCTCACTGACGAGCAGAAGCGAGTCATCGAAGAATATTTCGGGCGTCCGGCCTCCGCGACAGTAGATGCGGGGAGTTTCTGGCGAGATTTCGGCGGCGATGAGGAGAGCATTGAGAAGAGTGACGAGGAGAGCGTTGAGGGGGAAGTTGTAGAGGGTGAGACTGTCTCCGGAACCGAGGAAAGTGAGCATGGCAAGAAAAAGAGGAAGGGGCTTAGTGACGTCAAGAAACGATTCCTATATCTATGGCGCACCATGGCTCCACTCTATCATGCGCTCAACGAGAATCTCGATGCTGACGGCCTGGCCACTGCCGGAGGGATATATCGTAAAGCGCTCGGCCGACTGCGCGATATGGATGGTGATCCCTCACTATTAGGGCGGCGTAAACTCGTGTTCGTCGGGTTTAACGCCCTGTCGCACGTCGAGGGGGAGATCTTCTCCGCGTTTGCGGGTATGTCACCCTATGAGGGGGATTATGGAGAGGAACCATATGCCGATTTCTGGTGGGATGCCACGGGGCCTGTCCTGACACGCAAAGACAGTACCGCCTCCCGCTTCGTAGCCTCCAACAAGCGCCGGTTCCCTCATCCGAAATGGAGCGACGGTGTGCTGGAACTAAGTGATACTGAGACGTTGCCCCCCGTGCTCAGGGTTATTGCCGCCCCCTCCAATAGTGTGCAGGCCAAGATCATCAGCGAGGAGCTACGCAGAATGAAGACTCCCGGAGAGGTATCGGAGGGTCATTTCAAGGATGCCCGCGTGGCGATCGTGCTCCCCGACGAGGGACTGCTTCTCCCGCTCCTCTACTCCCTCCCCGAGGATATCGGGGCTGTCAACCTCACGATGGGATACCCCTTGCGTCTGACTTCGGCTCTCTCCTTTGTCGGGCTGCTGCGTCGCCTGCAAATGCGTCAGCGCGTGCGCGGCGGAGAGACGGTGTTTGGCGTCGAAGATGTAGAGGTCC
>CAMWHX010000208.1 GCA_947174155.1 uncultured Porphyromonadaceae bacterium | reverse complement strand
GAGTGAGAGTGCAAAATTAATACTTTTAAACTTGTAATGAGCCTTTTCAACCAAAAAATTACCGAAAATCCATCATCTTTTGCCTCTTTTCGGGGTCTGTCAGGATTTTTTTGATTAAATTTGCGAGTGTATGTGCTTCCTCGTGAAAGATGCCACATCATGTCTGTTATAACAATTACCATATACCAACCAAACAATCAAATCATACGAAATGAACACTCCGTTTCCATCCGCTCGCTACTTCCTCGCGGCGCTGGCCATGGGCGCGTCTGCCATAGTCTGCATGGCGGCTCCCGTGGATCCCGACCGGGCACGCGATGAGGCGCTGGCCTTTCTGAGGTCTGAGTCGCCTTCATTGCGTCATGCTCCGGCAACCTCGCAGGCTGATCTGACACTGACATACAGCGCTATGTCTGCCAAGGGAGACAACTGCTTCTACATCTTCAACACTCCGACAGGTTTCACGATCGTGACAGCCGATGACCGTCTCCCCTCTGTTATCGGATTCTCCGACAACGGTAACTTTGATCCTGACAATATTCCTGTCAACGTGGCGTGGTGGCTTGACGAATATCGTCATGAGATCTCCGCATTCCTTGAAGAGGATCCTCACATTGCCCCACTGCGTCATCGAGCTGCCGCCCAGGACCGCAATCCCATCGAGGCTATGCTGACCTCACGATGGAATCAGGATGAGCCTTACAACAATCAGTGTCCCATCGACCCGCGCACAGGTAGAAGATCCGTGACGGGATGCGTGGCTACAGCTATGGCACAGGTGATGCGATACCACAAGTGGCCTGTCAATCCGACCGGCATCAAGGGTGACTATATCTTCAATGGCTCTACCCTCGACTGGGACAATATGCTGGATGATTATCAGTCCGGGAAGTACACTCAGACCCAGGCGAGCGCCGTAGCTCTGCTCATGCGTCAGTGTGGCGCGGCTGTCGAAATGATGTATTCATCTTACGAGTCCGGTGCTTATTCGGAAAATGTGCCGCCGGCGCTCTACACCAATTTCGGTTACAGTAAGTCGATCGCCATGGAGTGGCGTGATTATCACACTCAGTCTGACTGGGATAATATCGTCTATACCGAACTGGAAGCCGGACGTCCGGTCTATTACAGTGGCAGCTCCGCTCTTGGTGGGCATGCGTTTGTATGTGACGGATACCTCTCAAAGGGCTTCTTCCACTTTAACTGGGGCTGGGGTGGTTATCAGGATGGTTTCTTCATGCTGAGTGCCCTCAACCCGGCGAGTGGCGGCACGGGTTCGTATGATGGCGGTTACAATCGCAATCAGATGGTCCTCACCGGTGTCAAACCCTCTTCGGGTGAGACGGTCCTCCAGATGGCTGCCCTCGCTACGGGTAGCTTCGTCTACAAAAACGGCTCCTACGGCATCGACAATGACCCGGACGGCTACTACATGATCTACAACCCGATGACCTACAACCTGCAAGCCCGTTTCGGCGTCAGTTATACCCCGTTTGACGGCAACGGCTCTACGGTATACTCCATATCCTCATCATCGACTATACTGCAACCGCGATACGGCTTCGGCGCTTTGAGCGTCACCCCTCCCAATCTCCCGGCCGGCAAATATAAGGTACGTCCTGTCTTTGTAGACCAATATGGGGTGACTCAACCCGTCCAAGTCCCCATAGGCAAGCAAGAGTATGTGACTCTGACCGTGGAAGGGGGTAAATATACTTATACCAATGATGGCCCCGATCCGGAACGCACCCCCGAACTCATCTTCGGTGTGCCTGATACGCAGACTGCATACTACGATAACGTTGCCAAGACCGTACGTGTCATGGTGAGCAATGTCAGTGCCGGTGACTTCCGCGACAAGATAGGTCTCTCACTCATTGATACCGAGGATCCGTTTGGTGACGATTTCTCGGTATTCTCAGATGTCATACTGCCTGGAAATTCCTCAGCTTATGTGGAGTTTATGGCTCCTCAGCAGATGAAGCCTACAACCTATGAGGCGTATGTGACGACCTACATGGGTGAGATCCTCTGCGATTCCTTTAATGTCGAGGTTAAGCCTTCAGGACAGCAGACATCCACTGACGGCGATCTGCAAGTGCTCTCTGTCGGCCCGACATATCACACTTTGTCAGACGACGGAGTACCCGTATCTATCGCCATACGTAATGAAGGAAAGGATGTGATTGAAGCCACTGTTGACATCCGAATACTTGACAGCAAATTCAGTCAGCTGAAAAAGGCCTCTCTCGGTAGTGTCTCTTTCGAGGCTGACCATCTGACAAACCTAAGTGTGCATCCTACTCAGCTCGGGCTTGACCCCGGTGAATATTTCTGGGCACTGGATATCGCCGGTAAACCCGCGGGTCTTCTCTTCCCCCTTATCCTTTCGGGTCCTGTGACTGAAAAGGATGGTGTCTTCTACACTGTGACCTCCGCCGCAGCTCATGAGGCTATGGTAGTCACTCCCGCCATGGGTGAATATACCGGTAAGGTAATCATCCCCGACGCTATCGACGGGAATCGTATCGTCAATCTGCGTGCGGATGCCTTTACGTTTGCCGAAGATATCGAGGAGGTGACTCTTCCCGCCGGTCTCTCTATGAT
>CAMWHX010000207.1 GCA_947174155.1 uncultured Porphyromonadaceae bacterium | reverse complement strand
TGCTGACACCCGAAGACAAACGGACTCTCACCTGGTGAACTCACACCCGAAGACAAACGGACTCGCACCTGAGGCTCTTTGGCCACAGCGAAGACAAACCGGCTGCCCTGATTGGAATCAGGGCAGCCGGTTTGTCTTCGGGTGTTACGGAGATATCAGCGGCGACGGGGACGGTCTCCGCGATCCTCACGGCGGGGACGATCGCCGCGGTCAGGACGAGGTCCGCGATCACCACGGTCGGGACGGGGACCGCGGTCGCCACGGGGACGGGCCTCACGCTCTACGTAGCCCTCGGGCTTCTCGGTCAGTACGCGGGTCGAAAGACGATACTTACCGGTCTTCTTATCGATCTCGATAAGCTTGACTTTGAGCTTGTCACCCTCTTTCAGACCGCTCTCCTCCATGGAGCCAAGACGATCCCAGGAGATCTCACTGATATGGAGCAGGCCGTCACGACCGGGCATAAACTCCACGAAGGCGCCAAAGTCCAGGATAGAGCGGACCGTGCCGTCGTAGACCTCACCCTCTTCGGGCTGGGCCACGATAGCCTTGATCTTGGCCAGAGCGGCGTCAATACTTGCCTTATCTTTGGAGGCAATTTCCACACGGCCGATACCGAGCTTCTCATCCTCGTCGATCGAAATGACGGCACCGGTCTCCTCCTGAATCCCTTGGATGACTTTACCTTGCGGACCGATGACGGCACCGATCATCTCCTTAGGAATCTCGATGGTCACCAGACGGGGCACGTGAGGCTTATAATCCTCGCGGGCCTCCGGGATAGTGCTGTCAATGATGCCCAGGATATGGAGACGACCTTCGCGAGCCTGATTGAGCGCGCGCTCAAGTATCTCGTAGCTCAGACCGTCACACTTGATATCCATCTGGGTGGCGGTGATACCCTTTGTGGTACCGGTCACCTTGAAATCCATATCTCCGAGGTGATCCTCATCGCCGAGGATGTCGGAGAGGATAGCATATTTCACTGCACCCGGATCGGAAATGAGACCCATGGCCACACCGGCTACGGGCCGCTTCATCTTCACACCGGCGTCAAGCAGGGCGAGAGTACCGCCGCAGACTGTCGCCATAGAAGAGGATCCGTTAGACTCCAGGATATCACTGACGATACGGCAGGTATAAGGGAATCCATCTGGGAACATACGTTTCAGCGCGCGGTGAGCCAAATTACCATGGCCGATCTCGCGACGCCCTACTCCGCGCTGAGGACGAGCCTCACCGGTCGAGAAGGGGGGGAAGTTATAGTGAAGCAGGAAGCGCTCCTTGCTCTGATTGAGCACATCGTCGATGATCTTCTCATCGAGGGTGGTGCCGAGAGTGGCGGTCACCAGGGCCTGAGTCTCACCACGGGTGAAGACTGCCGAGCCGTGAGGGCCGGGCACATAGTCGATCTCACACCATATGGGACGGATATCGGTCGTCTTACGACCGTCGAGACGGATACCCTCGTCGAGCACACAGCGGCGCATGGCCTCCTTCTCGACGTCGTGGTAGTAGCGCTTCACCATGGCGAGGCGCTGGTCTTCATTGTAGAGGGCAAGCTGCTCCTCGGACATCTCGGGGAGAGCGTCGATATACTCGTCGCGTACGGCCTTGAAGCTCTCGGCACGCCAGTGCTTGTCGGCGCTGCCGGCCTTGGCTATGGCATAGGCCTTGTCGTAACACTTCTCGCGCACATCGGCACGCAGGGCCTCGTCGTTGACCTCGTGGCAGTACTCACGCTTAACCTCCTTGCCGGCCTCCTTCATCAGCTCGAGCTGCACCTGACAGTGGACCTTGATGGCATCATGGGCAACCTTGAGGGCCTCGAGAAGTTCAGCCTCCGAGACCTCGTTCATCTCACCCTCGACCATCATGATGTTGTCATAGGTCGCGCCGACCATCAGCTCGATGTCGGCACGCTCAATCTGGTCGAAATTGGGGTTGATGACCCACTCGCCGTCGACGCGCGCTACGCGCACCTCGGAGATGGGGCCGTTGAAGGGGATGTCGCTGACTGCAAGCGCGGCGGAGGCGGCGATGCCGGCCAGGGCATCGGGGGCCTCATTGGCATCAGCCGAGTACATGGTCACGTTGACAAACGTCTCGGCGTGGTAGTTGTCTGGGAAGAGCGGACGCAGCACGCGGTCCACAAGTCGCGAAGTCAGGATTTCATAGTCGCTCGCGCGTCCTTCGCGCTTGAGGAAGCCGCCGGGATAGCGGCCGATGGAGGCGTATTTCTCCTTGTACTCCACGGTCAGGGGCATGAAATCCACACCCTCGTTGGCCTCTGCGGCCGAACACACCGTGGCGAGCAGCATGGTGTTGCCCATGCGGACCTCCACTGCGCCATCAGCCTGCTTGGCGAGTTTGCCGGTCTCGATAGTGATCGTGCGGCCGTCGCCCAGGTCGATGGTCTTCTTGATTGGTTTCAACATAAATTTCCTTATTGTTTCTTCGATGTATTTCTTCAGGTCTACGTCTTCGCTGCAAGAGTCGAGAGGTAGTTAGTCGGGCACCCGAAAAAGGGGTCCGGGCACCTTTTAGCATGCAAAGTTACAAAAAAATTTCCGGATATACCTTATTTTCCGACAGAAACACATTAACTT
>CAMWHX010000206.1 GCA_947174155.1 uncultured Porphyromonadaceae bacterium | reverse complement strand
AGTTTGTAAGTTACCATCACATTGTAGAAATTGTCATTGCGCGCAGAGTTCCATGTGTCGGTCAGAGTGACCATCCAGTGGGGTGCGAATGAGAACTCGAGAAGGCCTGCGAGCCAGTCACCCTTGTCCTGCTTGGTGTGTAGCCACTGAGCCTCCCAGCGGAGCTGAGTGCGCTTGGCCATCTTCCACTGGCCCTCCAGGATGAAGGTGTTGGCGGTGACCATAGTGCCGTGACCCTCCACTATAAGCTGGTTATATTTCTGGAATAGGTAGAAGAGGGTCAGCTGAACCTTGCGAGACAACTTCTTGTTGATCTCGGCATTAAGGTCAGCGTAATAGAGAGACCCGATTTTCCAGAAGGGAGCACCAAACTGGTCGGAACCGGCGATGCGGTCCTCTACACTCCACGGATCACCATTGGCATTGACACCATCAGGGAGATTATGGTCAAGGCCGGAGATATAGGAGGCGGAGAGGCGCACGTTGGTACCATACTTGCCGCCGAGGGGAGTGCCTTTCTTGAAGAGATATCGCACCTCACCCTGGAAGGCCCACTCGCCGTTGGGCTGCGTAGCGTAGGGATACATGGCTGCCAGAGCGTAGGTCTGCGTCATGGTGAAGGCCGGCATATGGTTGATAAACGATGAGATACCGACTACCGAACGCTTCGAGCGGTAAGACATGTTGTCAGAGCGTTTGGCTTGCAGATAGGCCGAGAATCCCTTCTTGGAGTAGGTGGCGGAGAGGAGGACGGCGGAGCCGTTACGATAGGTATAGCCGTTGTCCTTAGCGGGATCCTGACTCTTGGTGGCAAACTCGGCCAGGACGTTGAAATCTTTCAGGCGAAGTTTCACACGGCCGTCGAAAGCAGCCACATTACGGGGCATATTGAGCACGCCGAAACCATAGCTGCCTCCATCCTGATCAGGGACGAAGCCCGGAGTCACGAAGGGGAGATTCTCGTCAGTGATGGGGACATAGACATTCTCCTGACGCTCATGTTTACCGACATAAGATGCACCGATGGAGACACCATAATCAGGACTCATCATGTTGTGGAACGACTCGTTGAGACTCCACTCTGCATCAGCACCCCAGAGCCAGGAGGAGTTGTGTTCCCAGTAGCGACGCTGCTTACCCCCCAGAGCGGTAATGCTCAGACCGTCAGCCGGTTTAAGACGGAGACGACCGCCGCGGATGGCATTGTCGACACCAAGAGAGCGTTCCTGGTATGTGCGAAGGATCAGGCCCGAACCAAACTGCTCGTAGAAGTCACCGGCAGTCAGCGAAGCCCACTTGTAGGTACCCGTGGCCCATACATAGGGGACACCCCATCCGGCGAAGTCTTTCTCATAGCCGGGGAGAGGCCATTTGGTCCACTGGAATCGTCCGCCCACGGAGAGATAGGGGGCATTGATGGTAAGGTCGAAGTAGGTGTTGTTGAGCACATCCTTCTCGTAGGGACCGGTCTTTTTCCCCTTGAGGTTATAGGGGATCAGAAACTCCGTCTGTATTGCGCCGGTAGCACGAATCTTGCGCCACCACGAGTCGCGAGGCTCGGACTTTGGGGTGGGAATATAGACCCACTCCGAGTTTTCAGAGGGAGTGAATACGTCAGACTGATTGCCTTCGGGGGAATAAACCCAGTTGTCACCCTTTGGGGTAGCCGTTGAGGCCGTGGCGAGAGCGGTAAGGGAGCTCTCGGCGGGCATCGTTTCCTGGGCCAATGCAGACGCTGCGGTCAGCGAGGCTGCCAGGAGCAGTGGAAGAGTCAGTTTCATGAGTTTGGGCTATAAGTGTAAGTTTGTAAGCAGCTTCAAAAAGATGAGAATCAGTCAATTATTTTGATAGCTGCCATGCACCCGGAGAGGTGGTGGCGTATCGTATCAGTAAATGTGTGACATCCCGGACGCGATCTTTTGAAGGGCGCATACGGGATGTCCGATATTGTCACAATGGACTCGGTAGAAGTTATTTCGTTAATCAGTTGAGAGCTTTTTTGACAGCTTCGAGGATATCCTCCTCACCGCCGTCTACGTAGCCCTGATGGTTCCAGACTACATTGCCCTGACCGTCGACTACAAAGACGTGGGGGATATCATTGACACCCATCTGGCGCTTGAACTCACCGTTGGGGTCAAGGAGAACCTCATATTCCCACCCTTTGCTCTCTACGAAGGGCTTAACCTTCTGCTCATTCTGGGCCTCGTCGATGCTGACAGCCACGAGACGCATGCCGGTCTCCTCCTGCCACTCATCGTAGATCTCGCTGATGGCTTTGAGCTCGCGGTTGCAGGGCTTGCACCAGAGGGCGAAGAAAGAGATCACGAAGGGCTTGCCATCGTTGGAGAGGGTAGCGGTGTCGACGGTCTTGCCGTTTATATCTTTAAGGCTCACCGAGGGGAGAGCCGCCTGGGCTGCCAGGGTGGTCAGGGCCAGCATGAGGGCCGCTGCCGAGTATCGTATTTTCTTAAACATGGTAGGTTGGTTTAATTAATTGCGCTAAGTTAATAAAAAAAATTGATTGTGACACAGTCCGGAGGTGTTTTTTTAACATCTGAGGGTGTGCTTTTCAGTATCTTTGACTGATACGAGCCGGATGCGTTTATTCGCGAG
>CAMWHX010000205.1 GCA_947174155.1 uncultured Porphyromonadaceae bacterium | reverse complement strand
GAAGACTTTCAGATACTCGGTGCAGAAGTTGGAGATCTCGGCTACGCCGCTGGCGTCGCTAAGGTGCACACCGACCTGAGAGGCAAGGGCGTAGAGGTTGTTGATATTCTCCATGCTCATATTGTCGGTGACGCTCAGATACTGATGACAGAGAGCGGGGAGATCGGCGTTATAGGCTAAGTTGTGGACACCGAGCCACCAGGAGCGGAGCATGGGGGCCACGAAGGGGGCGATCAGACCGCCGACGTTGATGAAGACGTAGAAGATCTGGAAGCCCGAGTCACGCTGCAGGGAATACTTCGGATTGTCGTAGAGCTGGCCGACCATAGCCTGGAGGTTGCCTTTGAAGAGGCCGTTGCCGAAGGCGATGAGGAAGAGGGCGGCGCAGGTCAGCGTCAGCAGCCAGGCTGTGTTTTCAGCTGTGGCGAAGATGGGGATAGCCAGGATCACGTAGCCGAGCGTCATGATGACGAGACCCGAGATGATGGTACCCTTGTAGTTCTGGGTGCGGTCGGCGATGATACCGCCCACGAGCGCCAGGATGTAGATGCCGGCGTAGAAGCATGAGAAGATGAGCGTACTCGTCTCCTCCTTCAAGCCAAACTTGGAGCAGAGGAAGAGCACCAGCACGGCATTCATGATGTAGTAGCCGAAGCGCTCACCCATGTTGCTCAGGGCTGCAGGTATGAGCCCTTTGGGTTGGTTTGCGAACATGATGGGTTTAGGTTAAGTTTATTATGTGTTAATTAGTGAATTATCCTGTATGGCTCCCTCAGGCTTTGTGGGCTTGGTCCAGAAGTTGGAAGGCCTTGGCGTAGTCGTGGATCTGCTTGACCATGGAGACCAGACCATTGGAGCGTGTCGGGGAGAGATGCTCTTTGAGGCCTATGCGGTCGATGAAGTAGAGATCGGCGTCGAGGATCTCCGAGGGGGTGTGGCCGGAGAGCACTCTCATCAGCAGGGCTACGATACCCTTGACTATGAGGGCGTCCGAGTCGGCGTCGAAGATGATCTTGCCATCCTCGCCACGCTTGGCGTCGATCCATACGCGGCTCTGGCACCCCTCGATGAGGTTGGCCGGAACCTTCTCCGACTCGGGGAGTTCCGGCAGGGTATTGCCCATGTCTATGATGAGGGCATAGCGGTCCATCCAGTCGTCGAGGCCCTCGAACTCTTCGATTATCTCGTCCTGAGATTCATTGATAGTCATATCTGCTTGCAGTATTTCGGGTTATCAAAGGTGCAGGATGCTCAGTGCCGGGAGAGAGGGGAGAGCGACAGAGACCGTGGATAAACCCGCGGGGGCGTCCTACGTCTGCAAAGTTAATAAAAAATCCCGTTGACACCGAGCCGGAGTCAAAGAAAAGCGGATAAAATTTGGAAAGTAGGGAAAAAATCATTAATTTTGCAGTCGGAAACCTCCCGCAGGGGAGGTCTGTCAGGGTCTTTTTTGAACTGTGCGGGTTTCTGCGGATGCCCGATGGTGATAAAGAAGATTCCTCTTTTTTTAATCATTTTAAAAAGCAATGTCACCTATGGCGATCCCTCGGGGTCGCCTATAATTACAACCTCAAACGCATATCGGCCACCCGCAGAGGTGGTCACAACACTACAATGGCAACATATCTCACCCAAGAAGGATACAACAAGAAAATGGCCGAGTTAGCAGCCCTCGAGGCTCAGCGCCCGGCAGTAAAGCAGGCTATCGCCGAGGCCCGTGACAAGGGAGACTTGTCGGAGAATGCCGAGTATGACGCAGCCAAGGAGGCTCAGGGTATGCTCGAAATGAAGATTGCGAAGGTCAAAGAGCTCATCGCGACCGCCCGCATCATCGACGAGAGCCGTCTCAACACCGAGGAGGTGCAGATCCTCAACAAGGTCACGATCCGCAACGTGGCCAACGGCATGACAATGACCTACACCATCGTCACCGAGAACGAGGCCAACCTGCGCGAGTTCAAGATAGCTTCCAGCACTCCCATCGCCCAGGGGCTTCTCGGACACCGTGTCGGCGACACGGTCCAGGTGACCGCCCCCGCCGGCAAGCTCACCTTCGAGATCATCAAGATTGAGATCTAAGATCCCCCCGGGGAGAATCACTTTCCAAGATCCTTCAATCTCATTTAGTCAACCTTATCCGGTCATTAATCCAATATAGAACATGACTATCTTCTCGAAAATCATTGCAGGGGAGATACCCTCTTACAAGGTAGCTGAAAACGATGAGTTTTATGCTTTTCTCGATATCAATCCCCTCAACTGGGGCCACACATTAGTGGTGCCCAAGCAGGAGACGGATTATATCTTCGATCTTGACGATGCTCTGCTCGGTCGCATGAGCATCTTCGCCAAGCGAGTCGCCAAGGCTATCGGGAAGACCATCCCCTGCCGTAAGGTCGGCATGGCCGTGCTGGGGCTTGAGGTGCCTCATGCCCATATCCACCTCGTGCCGCTGCAAAAGGAGGGAGACATGGATTTCAGCCATAAGATCTCCGATCCGGATCCGGAGCGCATGAAGGCCATAGCCGACGACATCGCCGCCAACTTCGAGTGATTCCCATAGCCCCGCAGAGCGGGGCTATGTATCAGGCCCGTATCGACGGCAACTCTGTTGCCGTCGGTGCGGG
>CAMWHX010000204.1 GCA_947174155.1 uncultured Porphyromonadaceae bacterium | reverse complement strand
GTCTGATATGGTCACGACTGACCGTAGCGACACGATGCGACTTATCGATGGACGCGAGAATGATTTCTGGCGCCGAGAGGTCGGGCGGTTAGGAGAAGATTACCGGTCATGGTTAGTGGTGCCCGAGACACCGTGGCTTAATTAATGTTGAATTTTGAATGTTGAATGTTGAATTTTTGGGTGTCCCGGTTCAACCCTCCAATAATTCCAATTTCCTCCAATAGTTCCAATTCCTCTAATAATTTCAATTACTCCAATCCCAAATCCTCCAATTACTCCAATCCCAAATTCTCCACATACTCCAATCCCTAATCATGCCGGACCAGACTAATTCAAAATTCAAAATTCAAAATTCAATATTGCTCCGAGCCGTTGAGCCCTCTGATGCGGAGTTTCTTTACCTGGCGGAGAATGATGATCCGGTGAGCAGTGATTACGTGGCTCCCCTCAGTCGCAGGCAACTCGAAGAGTATGCCCGCAACTATCAGGCGGATCCCTTCGGCAGCGGAGAGCTGCGACTCATCGTGGAGTGTGACGGTCAACCGATCGGAATGGTTGACCTCTATGACATATCACTACGTGATATGACTGCCAGCTTAGCCATCTATATCGCTCCCGACGCCCGGAGGAACGGACTCGGGAGAAGTGCTGTCGAGGCCATGGAGCGCTATGCTTTCAGTCGGCTCGGACTCGAAGCCCTCTGCGCGCGAATCTCAGCCGGAAACATCGTCAGCCGGCGCCTCTTCGGATTATGCGGCTGGCGTATGTGCGGCTCCCTCCCCTCGTGGAGACGTGCTCTCGATGGTAGGCGCGAGGATCTCACCCTCTGGGTGAAGACACGCACGTGATCCCCGAATCTTGCCGGGTAGTCAGAATGCTAAGACCCTTATTTTTTGTGAGTGGAACCTAAGCCGTGGGTGAAAAAAGGGGATCGCAGGAGGTCTCAGGAGGAAAATGTATCCTTGAAGGGTATGCGGTTGAGGATGGAGCGCCCTAAGGTAAGTTCGTCGGTATATTCCAGGTCATTACCGATGCTGACACCCCGCGCCAGTATGGTGATTTCGACATTGAGTGGGGCGAGTTTACGAAATATGTAATAATTTGTAGTGTCTCCCTCAATAGTAGCTCCGAGCGCCAGAATGACCTCCTTGATACCCTCAGTGCGAACTCTCTCTACCAGAGAATCTATCTCCAGATCCGACGGACTAACGCCGTCAAGAGGAGAAATGACACCTCCGAGCACATGGTAAAGACCCCGATGCTCGTTGGTAGCCTCGACGGTAATGACATCCTTGACAGTTTCCACTACGCAGACGACACTTGGGTCTCGGGAAGCGTCGGAGCATATACCGCAGATCTCGCTTTCCGAAATATTATGACAGCGCGAGCAGTAGCAAACGTTGCGGCGCATGTCGATGATTGACTGTCCCAGAGCCTCTGCCTCCGAGGAGTCGCGTCGGAGCAGGTGAAGCGCCAGACGCAGGGCGGTCTTTCGCCCGATTCCGGGGAGTTTCGACAGTTCGGAGACTGCAGCATCGAGGAGACGGGAGTTGTAAGTCTGATTCATGATGCAAAGATAATAATTTTTTTAGAGTTGGGGGGATTTTATTGGAGGAGGAATTGGAATTATTGGAGTAATTGGGAGGAAAGGAATTATTGGAGGGATTGGAGTGCTATAAAAAAGGGTGGTTATTACAATTAGAGGAGGTGTCGGTGCGTTAGACATTAATATGATAGACTATATATCCGGCCCTGTGGCCGAACTGACCCCGACTATCGCTGTGGTGGACTGCGGCGGTGTCGGATATGAAGCAAACATCACCCTGACCGATTACAGCGCCCTACAAGCCAAAGGTGTGCCGGAGCGCGTGAAGTTTTTCATCCATGAGGCCATTCGCGAAGACGCTCATGTACTCTTCGGTTTTCTCACACGACGTGCGCGCGAACTCTTCCGTCTCCTGATTGGGGTGAGTGGTGTCGGCCCCGGGACTGCCCGGGTGATACTTTCCTCCCTTACACCCGACCAGCTGGAGGGTGTGATACTCGAAGAGAACGTAGCCATGCTCAAACAGGTCAAGGGGATAGGAGCCAAGACCGCCCAACGTATTATCATCGACCTCCGCGATAAAATAAAAGCTGAGGCCGGAGCGTTATCTATCAATGAGTCCGCACCCACCGTGCCCGGACTCGCCGAAGACGCCGTGGCGGCGCTTGTGATGCTGGGCTTCCCCCAGCCTCAGAGCCGGGCAGCAGTCCGTAAGCTGTTTGCCGCCGACCCGACGCTTACCACCGAGGCTGCCATAAGGCAGGCCCTCAAGATGCTCTGAACGACTTGAAGACCGACTGGAAGAAACGACTCCGCAATCTGCCCTTGCTTTTAGCTGCGCCTCTCATGGCGTGGTTAGGCACGGCTATGACCTTCTCGCAATATCAGAAGGAGCCCGCAATACCATCTCCTCCCCCCGGAGTGCCGGAATATCTCCCCGGCACTCAGATCCCCGACAGCGTGATTTTGCCTTCGCCGGTGCAGACCACGCTCCCGGCGTCGTATGAGGACCTGATGGACCGCGAGTATGTAGCAGATCTTGAAACCCCCGAAAACGTCCGTACCGAGGCCACATATGACCC
>CAMWHX010000203.1 GCA_947174155.1 uncultured Porphyromonadaceae bacterium | reverse complement strand
GTCATTTACAGATACCGTAAAGAAGAAAGCCATAGGCCAGAACGTCATCAATGCCCTTAAACCTAAGGAATTGATGATTAAGATAGTGCATGATGAGCTGGTCGCCCTGATGGGTGGCGAGGAGGCCCCTCTGAATCTGCAAGGGAAGCCGGCCGTCGTGCTGATGGCAGGTCTTAACGGTTCAGGTAAAACCACATTTACAGGTAAACTCGGTCTTAAACTTAAAAACCGCGGTCGTCGTCCCCTGCTCGTCGCCGCCGATACATTCCGTCCCGCCGCTATCCAGCAGCTAAAAGTACTTGGAGAGCAGGTCGGAGTCCCCGTTTACAGCGAGGAGGATAACAAGGATGCCGTAGCCGTAGCACGCAATGGTGTGCAATATGCCAAGGACAACGGTTATGACACCGTAATCGTCGACACCGCCGGTCGTCTGGCTATCAACGAAGAACTGATGAACGAGATTGCAGCCGTCAAGGAGGCTGTCAATCCCGGTGAGACACTCTTCGTGGTCGACGCCATGACCGGTCAGGATGCTGTCAACACCGCCCGTGAGTTCAATAACCGTCTCGACTTCGACGGTGTCGTTCTCACCAAGCTCGACGGTGACACCCGCGGAGGCGCTGCCATATCGATACGTTCGGTAGTCGACAAACCGATCAAGTATATCGGCTCCGGCGAGAAGATGGAGGATATCGACGAGTTCAACCCCACCGGTATGGCCAACCGTATCCTCGGACAGGGTGACATCATATCCCTGGTGAAGCGTGTCGAGGGTATTATTGATGCCGACGAGGCGAAGAAGCTGGAAGAGAAGATCAAGAAAAACAAATTCGACTTCGAAGACTTCCTCAAGCAGATTCAGCAGATCAAGAAGCTCGGCGACCTCAAAAGCATAGCCGGTATGATCCCCGGTATGGATAAGGCCATACGCGATGTGGAGATCGACAACAACGCTTTCAAGGGGATCGAGGCCATCATCTACTCCATGACCCCCTACGAGCGCCAGAACCCCGAGAAGATCACCATTTCCCGCCGTCAGCGTATCGCCAAAGGATCCGGCACCAGCTTGCAGGACGTCAACAAACTGCTCAAGCAGTTTGAGGCTACCCGCAAGATGATGAAGGCTGCCACCAGCATGAAGAACCCCGCCAACATGATGCGCCAGATGCAGCAGATGCGTCAGATGCAGCAGCAGATGCGCGGCAAGATGGGACGATAACGGGGTGATAATCGGGCGATAAAATGAAGTTTAAAGCGAAGATAATACAGAACCAGACGGGGACACCCTGCTTCCAGGTAACGTATAAGGATAAACTCTACCGCGTGAAGATGTTTCGGTTTCAGGAGGGACTACCCGACGGGACCGAGATAGAGTGTATGGTGACCACTCAGGCCAACGGTGAGTATTACCTGCGTCAGGATCTCCCGGCGTTGCTCCGTAAGCACTACACCGAGGGTGAGGAGTATGAATATGAAGTGAAGCATGACTTCACTCATAACGGATACTACGAGCTCCTCGACGAGCGCGGCATACCGTATCGCCTCCCGGTGCCCCGCGGCTTGCATCTGCTGACCGGAAGCACCGTGCGTTGTCGGCTTGAACGCATCGATACCTCCGGCGGACACCTCCGCCTCGTGGACCGCGACCTGATCGCCGAGGCCGCCATGCAGGTGGTATCGAAGCGTGAGGTCGGTGTGCGCGCGCCGGAGAGCGAGATGGATGCCGACAGACTGGCCGAGGCCGTCGAGAGAGAATACTTCGGCGAGGAGCTCCCCGAGTGGGATATCGAGCAGCTGTTCGCACTCCTCTTTGTCAATTCCGATTTCTATACCCGCGCCGTAGACGACGGCATCCTTGCCATGATCCGCCGGTGGGACTCGGAGGGTCTTGACCATGAGGAGGTCTACACCCGTCTCGACGAAATGCGGAGGGCGCTGATGTATGTGCTCGAAGGGTCGACACTCTTGTTGGGGCAGGAGCCCCTGCGCCGCAAGTCGATGCAGCAGCGCCTCACGGTGATGGCAGACAGCATATCGGGCTACCGACGCGCGGCAAAGTATCTCGCTGACGGAGAGTCGGAGAGCAAGACGGACCGGGTGCTCCACAGCCTGCGCATCTCCGGATATATCTACGAGGCCGAGAAGCAGCTCGATATGCTGAGACGACTCTTCTCGATGTCGACACCCTTCATGCGGGTGAAGATGGCTGACGTGCTGGATATCATCCACTCGCGCAGTGAAGTCTTTTGGAGAGACGAGCCCTTCCGCAAGGCCTTCATCCGACTGCTCCAACTATACGTGGAGCAGTGTCGCCACGGCATAGAGGATAGCGGCGATCTCAGCCGATACCTCGGAGAAGAGGGAGCAGTGGAGAGTATAGAGAAGGGGGAGAGAGGTGTGCGTCCCCTTATAGAGGCCCTCGCCATACAGTTACTTCTCGCCGACCCGAAGGGGGATGCCGATGTCTTTGACTATAATCTCAACCTGGCGATGCTCTATCGCTACGCGGCTACCCTGCGCACGTCAGTGCCCGAAAACGCTGCCAACAATGCCTTCATGGCCCTGGTCGACGTCATACGCAGTCCGAAGTTGGTCTACACGTGGAGCGACACCGGAGCGCACGACCTCCTGG
>CAMWHX010000202.1 GCA_947174155.1 uncultured Porphyromonadaceae bacterium | reverse complement strand
TCGCTGGGATGCAGCAAGAATCTCATCGACTCCGAGCGTCTGATGAGACGTCTCTCAGCCAAAGGGTATGAGATGCACCACGATGAAGAGACCCCGTCGGGAGAATATGTGGTTGTGAATACCTGCGGATTTATTGGAGATGCTAAGGAGGAATCCATAGACCTTATCCTCCAACTCACACGTCTCAAAGCAGAGGGAGACATCGGCCGCATTATCGTCAGGGGATGTCTCAGTCAGAGATATCTCGACCAATTGAAGGTGGAGATTCCGGAGGTCGACCAATGGTTTGGCAAGTTCGACTGGGGTACATTTGTAGATTCTCTGCCGGATGCCTCAGGCGCTGACAAGACTCTCCCGGCCCCGCGCGAGTGGGATCGTGATCTGACCACACCCCCGTGGAGCGCATATTTGAAGATATCGGAGGGTTGCAACCGCTTCTGTTCCTTCTGCGCCATCCCTCTGATCACCGGCCGTCACACTTCGCGCCCGATCGAGGAGATATTAGATGAGGTCACCACTCTCGTCGGCGAGGGGGTGAAGGAGTTTAACGTCATAGCGCAGGATCTATCCTCTTACGGCATGGATCTATATGGGCGTAGCGCTCTTGCGGAACTCGTGGACCGTATAGCCGAGATCCCGGGCGTAGAGTGGATCCGACTTCATTATGCCTATCCCGCACAGTTTCCAATGGACCTTCTCCCGGTCATGGCACGTCATGACAATGTATGCAAGTATATCGACATCGCCCTGCAACACGCCTCCGACAAGGTCCTATCAAATATGCGTCGCCATATAGACCGCCAGGGGACAGTGCAACTTCTCGACACGATGCGTCGCGAGGTCCCCGGGCTGAAAATCCGCACCACTCTTATGGTTGGATTTCCCGGCGAGGGAGAGGAGGAGTTTGAAGAGCTGCTCGACTTCGTGCGCACTCAGCGTTTTGAGCGAATGGGGGCTTTCGCCTACTGTGAGGAGGAGGGGACCTGGGGTGCGGAGCATCTGACCGACGACATTCCGGAGGAGGTCAAACAGGAACGTCTCGACAAGCTAATGGCCTTACAGGAGGAGATAGCCGCCGAACGCGCCGAGGAGATGATCGGCACGACCGTACGTGTGCTCATCGACCGGCGCGAGGGGAATCTTGCCGTGGGACGCACCCAGTGGGATTCTCCCGAGGTTGACCCGGAAATCTACGTCCGCGATACTGACGCCCAACCCGGCGACTTCATACATGTGCGTGTCACTGCCGCCGGACCCTTTGACCTTGAAGGAATACAGATATGACCTCTTCCGACAAGATTTCAGGCATCAAAGAGCGGTATAAGAGATCGTGGTTTTACTTCCGCCTCCCCGGTTCAAAAACCGTGTGGGGATGTCCGGAAGCGGTATCACTTCTCGGTCTGACACCGGGGGGATTAGCCCTTTTCCCCTTTCAGAATCCCGGACCCGACGGAGCTATGACTCTCGTCCCGGCTCCGGGCCATACCCTAATCAAAGATGCGATTCTTCCCGCAGACCTGCAACCTATCTTTGATTATCTCTTAGATTCCGAGACCACCACCCGTGAGGATCATCGCGAGGGGGTGGAGAGGATAGTTGAGGCTCTCGAGGGGAATGGCAAGACGGTGCTGGCACGTGTGATACGTGTCGATGGCACCACCGATATCCGCGGGACCTTTGCCTCTCTTTGTGAGGCTTACCCCTCGGCCTTCATCTTTACTTTTTCAAGCCTCCTCTGCGGCACCTGGATCGGCGCCTCTCCCGAGCTCCTGCTGAGCATCAAGGATGACAACCTCCACACTATGTCTTTGGCAGGGACACGCCCTGCCGGCACCGGAGGGGAGTGGGATGTAAAAAACAGGGAGGAACAGGCTCTCGTGACACGCTATATTACCTCTACCCTTTCGGCCCATTCCCTACCGGTCGTAGTGAGCCCGACAGTGACACGTCAGGCCGGTCCGGTCGAACACATTTGCACCGAAATCACGGCCACGGGCGCTTCTCGACTGACAGAGGATAACGCCGAGAAATTAGCGGCCCTCCTGACAGATCTCTCCCCGACTCCGGCCGTCTGCGGTTCCAACCGTCTCCACTCTCTGGTGTTAATACAGGAGGTTGAGAAGTTCAAGCGCTCGTACTACGGAGGTTTTGTCGGTCCCTATCTCCTTAACCTCCCTACCGGTGAGAGGGTCACCGAGCTCTACGTCAATCTCCGCAGTGCCTATATAGACACCAATGGCATCACCCTCTTCACCGGAAGCGGGATTACCCCCCTCTCCACCCCCGACGACGAGTGGGAGGAGACGGAAAGAAAGGCCTCAACACTCCTTTCACGTCTAAAATTTATCGAAAAACGATAATTTTTTTGGCTTTTTCGATTTTTCTCCCTAACTTTGCGGGCGAGTTGCAGACGACGGTCAGTCCCTCATGGACTCACGGACAATGCGACTCGCCCGCAAAGTATGAAGAAAACCTCGATCAACGCTCTGTGCGTCCTCATAATACTGATCCTGGCCAGCAACGTCTTGACAGCGTTGTGGACAGGTGTGCAGGCCTTCATCTACGTCTATAACGCCACTCTTACCTAGGATTAGGTCCCCCCGGTGAGAGTGTCGATGAATCACTACAGTACCGCTGCAGTCCCT
>CAMWHX010000201.1 GCA_947174155.1 uncultured Porphyromonadaceae bacterium | reverse complement strand
CCTATTTCGCACACGGTGCTCCTGACCGCCGCACACTCCTGGATACCTATTTCAACTATGGTCATGTAAGCCAGTTGCGCAACGGTCCTCTCCCCTTCATCTGCTTCGCCGGCTGCCTTCTCTCCAACTTTGACCGCGGTCAGCGCGGTCTGGGCGAAGGTATGGTGCTCGACACCCCTCACGGTGTGATCGGTGCCCTGCTTGCCACCCGCGACACCTGGTCGAACCAGAATGAGGAGTTTATCCGCACATTCTACCGCGCTTTCTCCCGCTCCGAGGCGAGTGTGACCAATCCTACTTTGAATCGTCCCCGTACCATCGGTGAGGTCTACGCTGCTACCAAGACCTACTCACCTTACAGCAACGAACTGGCATATCATATCGTTGGCGACCCGGCTGTCACGATTCCTGTCGTGCTCCGCACCCTCGCTCAGGAGGATAGCAAGTCGGAAATCGTCCTTGGAGAGGATTCTGAAATCAGCATCAACGGTGATGTCGCCTACTACAACGGCAACCCTGACAATGACTTCAACGGCACCGTCGTCGTGCGCCTGCTGGAACCCGTCGTGACCATCCCCTCGGCTGATATTGTGACAGCCGAAGCCAAGTCCCTCGACGTCAGATATGCCGACTCTCAGATCACTATGACCTCCGGCTCTGTCAAGGATGGCCGCGTGGCCGTATCCCTCCCCGTGACCGCAGACCTGGCGAAGTATATGGGTAAGAATGTGATTCTGAATGTCTCCGCCTATGACCCCTCGACCAAGGTGGCCATGGCCTGGACCAAGGAATTCACCGTCAGCGGTTCGGCAGATAATCTCCCTGTCGTAGCCGATGACCGCGTCCCCGTCGTCGAGAGCATCGAGTATGACCCTGCAGCCTGCACCCTGCGCGTCACAGCCTCTGACGATGTAGCCCTCAATCTCTCCGAGGGTGGTCTCAATCCGGGGCTGCGCTTACATCTGGACGGCGCATATCTCCGCAATGCCGCCCAGGCTACTGCCAAACCCGTCGGTGAGGGTGCTCTCCGCGTGGTCCGCGACATACCCGTCGGTACCCTGAGCCACGGCGCCCACCTCGCCCGTGTGGAGATTAGTGATGCGGCCGGCAACTCCGCCGTGTCGGAGCTGCAATTTGAAGTCGGAGCCATCGCCTCCCGCTTCGAACTGGCTATGGCCGAAGAGGCACTCTCCGACAGCGCCACCTTCTTCCTGCGCGGAAACATTCCGGCTGAAGCACGCTTCACCGTGGTTGATGCCGAGGGTCACGCAGTCTTCTCCACCGACATCACCGAGGGTGAGTTTGTCTGGGACGGTCTCAACAACCTCGGTACCCGTGTCGCCCCCGGTCGATACAAGGCATACATCATCGAGACAGGCTCCCATCAGACCAAGGGACACTCCAACACCATCGACGTCCCCGTCATCTGAGACTGACACGTATCACCTGACACTCACACTTACTTATAGGAGGGGAAATATAATAACATCCTAATATAAGACGTTATAAATATCGGACACCTGTACCCCCGCGAGGGGACAAGGGAGTCCGATATTTCAGTTTATGACAATGACTACTGACCTCAAGACATACCTGCTGGGCGCCATGCTGTGCGCCAGCGTGCCGATGCTGGCCGAAAACGACATCAAGGACAACGAATTCAACCCCGTCAACACCGGTGTCACGACTCTGAGCATCACACCCGACGCCCGTGGCTCCGCCATGGGTAACCTCGGTGCGGCTACCGATCCGGATATCAACGCGCAGTTCTGGAACCCCTCCAAGTATGCCTTCGCATACTCCTCCGGAGGACTCGGTATATCCTACACCCCCTGGCTTCGCAAGATCGTCAACGATATCTTCCTGGCCGATCTCTCGGGTTATTACAAGATCGGATCCAACGACAATCAGGCTATATCCGCCTCACTGCGCTATTTCTCGCTCGGCGAGGTGATGACCGGTGAGTCTGACGGCCCCGTCGTGCAGACCATCAACCCCTATGAGTTCGCCGTCGATATAGGTTACTCGCGCAAGCTGTCGGAATCCTTCTCAATGGGTGTCGTCTTGCGCTACATCCTCTCTGACCTCTCCTACGAGGACAGCTACTCGGGTGAGACCAACACTGCAGCCTCTGCCTTCTCGGCCGACATATCGGGTTATCACGTATCCTACCCGATGGTCGGACGCAATGAGTGCCAGTTTGCATGGGGTTTCAATATCAGTAATATCGGTTCCAAGGTCAGCTATGACCATGGCGCCAACTACGCCTTCCTCCCGACCAACCTGCGTCTGGGTGCCAACTTCATGTTTCCGGTGGCCGACTACAACACCCTCGCCTTCGGACTTGACCTCAATAAGCTCCTCGTGCCAACCAAACCGCGTGAGCGCGATTACGATATGAGCACTGTCGAGGGTCAGGAGGCATACGAAGAAGCTACCGAGAAGTGGGAGACAATGTCACCCATCACCGGTATCTTCAAGAGTTTCTCCGACGCTCCCGGTGGTTTCAGCGAGGAGTTGAAGGAGATCAACGTCTCCTTCGGTGCGGAGTACGCCTACAATCAGCAATTCTTCGTCCGCGCGGGCTATAACTACGAGAATGCCGCCAAGGGTGGTCGCTCCTACTTCGGCTTCGGCGCCGGCTTCTCTCTGAACGTCGTGCG
>CAMWHX010000200.1 GCA_947174155.1 uncultured Porphyromonadaceae bacterium | reverse complement strand
TTGCACCTAGACACTGACGACACATATGGAGCTAAACGAGAAATTCTCATGGAGGGCGAGGGGGAGATCATTCGGCTACGCGTGGCAGGGGATACTCACCCTGATACGCGAGGAGCATAATGCTCGCCTGCATCTCGCGGCGGCCGCCTTGGTACTGATTCTGGGTGTCCTGCTGGGGCTCAGTGCTTGGGAGTGGATTACGGTGGTAATGTGCATAGTATTGGTCCTGGCAGCCGAGGCTTTAAACTCTGCCGTGGAGGCTCTCTGCGATCGCTTCGGACCGGAGCGGCATCCCCTTATAGGGAAGGCTAAGGACACGGCTGCCGCCGCTGTCCTAATGACCGCATGCGGAGCTGCCATATCCGGCGCCATCATCTTCATACCCAAGATTATATCACTATTTTAATCCTGATACCTCCCCCTTTTTCCGAATGCCTGTCAACCCGTCCGTGGGGGTCTCTATTGGCGTGTCATGGACCTGACGATCAGCTCGGCTGTCACAGCAGCGGCATCTCCGGTGCCCAGACGGCGGCGCATCGCCTTGTAGCCCCCCGTCTGCCACTCGCGTTGGGGTGAGGGCTGGAGCAGTGGGGCGAGTTCATGGGCTATCCCCTCTGCCGTGCACTTATGCAGCAGGAGCTCGGGGACGATACTGTTGTCCATTATGAGGTTAGGAAGCGACACATATCTCACATTGAGCAGCCGTTTCATTATGTTGTAGGTCCAGCGTCGCCCGTTGGCGCGGTAGCAGACCACCTGCGGTGTCCCCACGAGTGCCGTCTCTAATGTGGCGGTACCGGAGGTCACTACCGCGGCACGTGCAGATTTGAGGAGCGCGATGGTGGAGCCGAAGGCGAGAGCAAGCCCCGGATCCTGGGCGATCTCGCGATAGAATCTCTCGGGCACAGCCGGCGCGGCCGCCACGATGACCTGATAATCGGTAAATCGGCGGGCCGCTTCCAGCATGAGGGGGAGATTGGCGGCTATCTCTCCTCGGCGGGAGCCGGGAAGGAGGGCTATGATAGGTCGCGAATCGGTGATACCCTGACGCTCCAGGAAGTGACGCAACGGAGGTAGGTGACCTAAGGCTCGGTCTATCTCGCCGACCGAGGGATTGCCGACATAGGTAGCTTCGTCATATCCGTGGCGGCGATAGAAGGGGATCTCGAAGGGGAGTATGCAGTACATATGGGTCACCACACGGCGCAGGGTGCGCACACGCCACTCCTTCCAGGCCCAGACCTTGGGCGAGATGAGCCAGTCGACGCGGATGCCGAGCCGGCAGGCATACTTGGCGAGGCGCAGGTTGAAGCTGGGGTAGTCGACGAGAAGCAACACGTCCGGACGCCACTCGCGCACGAGTCGCCTGGCCACCCGCAGGTTAGTCAATATCGTGGGGAGATGCCTCACGACGGCCGAGAATCCCATGACGTTCATCTTCTCATAATGTATCTCGGGATTGCGACGCGCCGCCTTGGCCATCAGGTCTCCTCCCAGAAAACGGAATTCCGCTCCGGGATCAAGCTCCCGCAGGTGGGTCATCACCTCGGAGGCATGCAGATCGCCGGACGCCTCGCCGGCCACTACCATGTACTTCATATAATAAAGACGTGACGGGGGACGTTTTTCGTATAAATACACGTGTGTGCATGTGTAATAACAGTGCATATGTGTGGTTACATCAGTGCGCATCGTCGTGCACCTCATCTTTTCCCCCTACCCGACATGAAAACCATGCGTCTGCTCCTTGCCGCAGTGGCGGCCCTCATATGCTCGGTACTGACACCCTCCTGTATCGATGACAGTTTCTCCACCTCCCCTTCGGATGTGCTCACCTTTTCGACCGACACGCTGTCGCTCGACACGGTGTTTACCGATCTGGGGACTCCGACTGCCCGTCTGAAAGTCTACAACCGGGCTTCAAAATCAATCAGCATCTCCTCCATCCGTTTCCGCAAGTCTCCATCGCAGTTTTCACTCAATGTCGATGGTGTGTCGGGCACGGAGTTCAGCAATGTGGAGATACGCCCCAACGACTCCATCTTCATCTTCGTGGAGTGCTTCATACCCTCGACGGAGGCCGAACGCCCCTTCCTGGTGGAGGATGCCCTGGACTTCGTGACCAACGGTGTGGAGCAGTCGGTCATCGTAGAGGCCTACGGGCAGAATGTCGAGAGACTGCGCGCCGTGACCCTCTCGGAGGATATGACCATGAGGGAGGGGCGCCCCTATATAGTGGTTGACTCTCTGGTCGTGGCCCCGGGCACACGCCTGCGTCTCGAACCGGGCACACGTCTCTTATTTCACGACAAGGCCCGGCTGGTGGTGCGTGGCTCTCTGGAAGCTGTCGGCACTCCTGACCGCATGGTGCAGATGCGCGGTGACCGTCTTGACAATGTGCTCCCGGATGTGGGATACGATATCCTGGCCGGGCAGTGGGATGGGGTGCGCATCACTGCGGAGTCTTATGATAATCGCCTGGAATATGTCGATACGGTCGACGGCGTGAGATACATCAACGACTCCAAGGCCACCAACGTCAACTCCACATGGTACGCGCTGGAAAGCATGACCACACCTACGGTGCTCATCCTTGGCGGTAAGGACAAAGGCAACGACTACAGCGAGATACTGCCTCTGGTGAAAGAAAAGGTGAAGGCCATCG
>CAMWHX010000199.1 GCA_947174155.1 uncultured Porphyromonadaceae bacterium | reverse complement strand
CCGGAAGATGCCTCTTCGATAAAATAAATTATGCACCGTAAATTCGGATTGAGCCGATAGTATGATATGGAAGCTTTATCAGTAAGAGATTACAGGAATAATCTGGCTGCATCTTTTGACAGAGCTGCCAAGGGAGAACGCGTGGTTATTCGCAGAAAGAATTCACTCTATGCGCTTGTGAGTCTTGGAAGCGAAGATATAACCCTTTCCTCTTCGCAGCAGCGACGTGTGGATGAAATAGCTAAGAGCATAAAACGGAGCTGGAAGGAGATCAAGCGAGTTGAATCCGGCGAACTGTCGGCAAAATCAGCAATGAATTTCATCGATGAGCTTTGAAGTCTATACAACATCTTTTCAACTGTGGAGTTATCTATTTTAAAGAATTTGAAAGCTGAGTTAATGTAGCGATTCACGTACTGCGCTTGCCGCTATGGAGTCGGGGGGCTTGCCCCCCGACTCTTATGGAAGAGATTAACTTTTATGTAACGGATCAACTCTTATGGAACTGATCAACTCTTATGGAACTGATTAACTTTTATGGAGCGGATTGATAAGTAGGTTCAGGAGTTGTGGATGTGGCGGAGTTCTGCCTCGATTTCTTGGAAGGAGACGCGGAGATCTTCGAGGTCGAGGCCTTCGTAGCGGTTGATGGTGGCTTCGATGAATTTAAGCGGATCGGTCATCTCCTGGATGTCTACTATTTCGAAAAGTGGCTGATCCTCCTCTTCTGATTTTTGGATACTCTCTTCCTGTCCCACCCAAATGGTACGGGGATTGTAGCGCACCCGGTCACCGTAGGGGGCTAACGTGTCGTAGACTCGTTGGGAGATATCGGAGGGTAGCCACGCTTTGGCGTTCACTCTGAGGCGCACATATCCCTCTCCTCCCGCGGCAGCATATTCGGCTAATGTTTTCAGCAACTCCTCTGCATCCCCGGCTCCGTCAGGGGCCTCTACGGCTGAGGGGATGATGTGGAAGTGACGTAGTTGCCGGAGTGGTCGCTGAGTTATTGCAACCTGACCGCCATGCTTGTCTATCTCTACTATGGAGAGGGTGTGGGGATACCTCTCGTCGGCGCTAACGTGTATAGGACTGCCGCTGTAGCGCGCTACCGGTGCGGGGTAAATCACGTTGTTCTCCATCATATCTTCCGGATGACCGATCGTCTGCGGTCGGTGGATGTGTCCGAGAGCGAGGTAATCGTAATCCGTCCCAAGCGACTCGATATCAACGGCGCGCAGAGTGCCGATATCGAAATCGTGACCGGTAAGGTCGCTCCCTGTCACAGTCATGTGAGCCATGACGACTACCGGGAGCCCCTCGCTGTTAATGCCGGATACGTATTTCAAAAGTTCGGTTATCCCCTCGGTGCGTCCCGAGCCCAAAAAGGGTACAGCAACTATGAAGCCGGTCGGTAGTTTTACGATATAATCATCATATCGGGAAGTATCGTCAGAAATAGTCGAGGGGGGAAGTCCTACGACTCGGACGCCGGCCATCTCCCAGAGTGAGGCGGAGGCATGGAGGCGGGAGGGGGAGTCGTGGTTGCCGGCTGTTATGACTATCTGCATATCGGGCACGGCACGACGGAGAGCTACGAAACGGTCGTTAAATTCCCGCCAGACGCGCGCCGAGGGCTGCTGGATGTCGAAGACATCGCCGCAGACCAGAAGCGCATCCGGGCGTTCGCGCAGTGCGATCTCCGTCAGTTGGTCGAAGATGGCGGCGTGTTCATCACCGCGATCGTAATGCTGATAGAGTATCTGTCCTAAATGCAGGTCGGCTGTATGCAGTAACTTCATAGATAATCCGTATTTTACGCAAAGATAATACAAAGTAGCCATTCATCCAAAAAACGTAAGGAGGCTCCGAGGAACCTCCTTACATTTTTTAGATGATGGAATAGATTATTCAGGTTGGGAGCCGATAGTTGAGCTCAGACGGCGGAATTTGCCGGGAGCCTCCACAGCGTAGACGACCTGCTGGTCAACGCGGCCACCGTCGTAGGTGACGAAGTTGACGGTCATCGTCACGTCCATACCTTCGAGAGGTCCGAAGTCGGGATAGTACTTGCCCAGGACGTAGGGGAGGGTATGGTCGAGGAAGTTAGTGATGATGAAGTCCTTCACCTGGTCGTCGTCCATACCTTCGAAGCCGGCGGCATACTGCGCACGGGCTGCAGCGGGACGGATATCGACGTTGGTCTGGTAGGCAGAGGTGCCTGACCAGTACTCATTGTTGCCGTAGCTGGTCACCCAGTACTTACCACTCTTGATGTCATCATCTCCCAGGGGCACACACTGAGTCTCGAAGACATAGTCTACGCAGGCCTGATAGAAATCCTTGGAGAAGGTGCTCTTGTCGGAGGGGAGGTCGAGCACGATCGAGGGGTTGTACATCCACTTACCGTCAGCGCGTGAATACTGTTCGGTAGTCTCACCGGCGTTGCGGGTCCATTCGCCGCCGCGCAGCACGAACTGCATGGCGCGATAGGAGTTTGCCGCTCCATCGTAATAGTTGTAGCAGACGGTCTTCACATCCTCCTCAGCAGCGAAGGGGAAGCTGAGTTTCAGGAAGAGGGGAAGCAGGGTCTGCGGACCGTTGCCGGAGAGATTGGCATACTTCTGACCCATAGTGGTGTAGTCGCCGGCCTGCAACATCAGAATCGAGGAGGCAG
>CAMWHX010000198.1 GCA_947174155.1 uncultured Porphyromonadaceae bacterium | reverse complement strand
GTTGGACTTGGGCTCTATACCCTGTATACGCATCCACTCCAGGAACTTATGGTGGTAGACGATATACTCCTCGAAAGCGTCTCCCACCTCGTCGACAAAGTCGATGGTCACATTGGCGTCGTTGGGGTTGACCTTACGACGACGCTTATAGACGGGGAGGAAGACCGGCTCGATGCCGGAAGTGGTCTGGGTCATGAGGGATGTGGTGCCGGTCGGGGCGATAGTGAGGCAGGCGATGTTGCGTCGTCCATACTTGACCATATCCTCATACAGGGCCGGGTCAGCCTCGCGCAGGCGGGTTATGAAGGGGTTCTCCTTCTCGCGCTCGGCATCGTAGATGGGGAAGGCTCCGCGTTCGCGGGCACGGTCGACTGAGGCGCGGTAGTAGGCTAAAGCGAGTTGCCGATGCACCTCGGTCGAGAAGGCCGTGGCCTCGGGAGTGCCGTATTTCAGACCCAGGGCCGCAAGCATATCCCCCTCGCCGGTGGTGCCGCAGCCGGTGCGGCGTCCCAGGAGGGTCTTGTCGCGGATCTTCTCCCAGAGGTGAAGCTCGGTGGCTTTGACCTCGGCGGTCTCGGGATCTGAGGCGATCTTCTCTATTATGGTCTCGATCTTCTCCATCTCCAAATCGATAATATCGTCGGAGATGCGCTGAGCTATCGCCATGTGGCGACGGAATTTATCGAAGTTAAACTCGGCCTCGGGGGTGAAGGGGTTGTCTACGTAGCTGTAAAGGTTGATGGCCACAAGGCGACAACTGTCATAGGGACATAGGGGTATCTCACCGCAGGGGTTGGTCGATATGGTACGGAATCCCTGATCGGCGTAGCAGTCGGGTACTGACTCGCGGGTGATGGTGTCCCAGAAAAGGACACCCGGCTCGGCACTCTTCCAGGCGTTGTGCACGATCTTCTGCCACAGGGCGCGGGCGTCGGTCTCGACCTTGACCTGAGGGTCGGAAGAGTCTGCCGGAAAACGGCTCTCGTAGGGGGTACCGTCGATGGCCGACTGCATGAAGTCATCGTCAATGCGCACACTGACGTTGGCACCGGTGACTTTCCCCTCGGTCATCTTGGCATCGATGAAGCGTTCGGCGTCCGGGTGGCGTATGCTGACCGTGAGCATCAGGGCTCCGCGGCGTCCGTCCTGCGCCACTTCGCGAGTGGAATTGCTGTATCGCTCCATGAAGGGCACGAGCCCGGTGGAGGTGAGGGCGGAGTTCTTTACCGGCATCCCCTTTGGGCGGATATGTGTCAGGTCATGCCCGACACCGCCGCGACGCTTCATGAGCTGCACCTGCTCCTCGTCGATCTTGATGATACCACCGTAGGAGTCGGGGTTGCCATCCAGCCCGATGACGAAGCAGTTGGAGAGGGAGCCGACTTGCAGGTCGTTGCCTATACCGGCCATGGGACTCCCCTGGGGCACGACGTAGCGGAAGTCACGTAGCACATCGTAGATCTCCTCCTCGGAGAGGGGGTTGGGATACTTCGACTCGATGCGGTGTATCTCGCGGGCGATACGACGGTGCATGTCGTCGGGGGTCAGCTCGAAGAGATTGCCAAACGAGTCTTTGAGGGCGTACTTGCTTGTCCAGACACGGGCGGCGAGTTCGTCACCCTTGAAATATTCCATTGATGCCTTGTAGGCCTGATCATATGTGTATGTCGGTCGCTGATGAGGATCACTCTGTGGTGATGACTTGGCGGGGTGCTCCATTATAGTTGCTGCTTATGCGGTTAAGATCCCCGTTTCAGCCACAACAGAATTTGGTGCTTTGGCGGGGTTTTAGTATATTTGCGGCAAAATTAAACAAAATCGGACAAATCTCCAAACGTATGATTGATCCCGAGAGATACTTTTCCGAGCGCCGCACAGTGCGCCGTTTTGAGAATAAGGAAGTTAGCGATTCGCTCCTGCGCAGTGTTCTTACGCGAGCCATGAAGGCGCCCACATGTGGCGGGATGCAGCTCTATACCGTCGTGGTAACACGCGGAGAGGAGGCTCGTAAAGCATTGGCGGCCTGCCACTTCAATCAGCCCGCTGCCATCGGGGCACCTGTCTTGCTGACTGTATGTGCAGACTTCAACCGTTTCACCCGCTGGTGCAAGCTGCGGGGTGCGGATCCCGGCTTTGACAATTTTCTGTCGTTTACATCGGCTGTGGCAGACGCAACGGTCTTGACACAGCAGATCGGCACCATAGCCGAGATGGAGGGACTGGGGACCTGCTGGCTCGGCACCGTGACCTTCAATGCTCCCGCTATCTCCGAGTTGCTTCACCTTCCGGATCTGGTGGTCCCCGTCGGAGCCCTGGCGATCGGATGGCCCGCCGAGAGAGGAGAGGAGACGGAGCGCTTGCCCTATGAGGCTGTCGTGGTCGAGGATTCCTATCCCGAGCGCTCCGATGAGGAGATCCTGGACCTCTTCAAGAGCAAGGAGGAGTGGCCGGCCAATCGCGGCTATGTAGCAGAGAATGGCAAGGAGTCGCTGGCGCAGGTCTTTACGGATGTGCGCTATCCCAGGTCGATGAACGAGCCCCTCTCCGAGACCTTCCTCGAATATCTGCGGAAGCAAGGGTTTCTTAGTGATTAGTGATAAGTTATTAGGTATTAGTGATTAGTGATAAGTGATTAGATATTAGTTATTAGTGATAAGTTATTAGGTATTAGTTATGAAG
>CAMWHX010000197.1 GCA_947174155.1 uncultured Porphyromonadaceae bacterium | reverse complement strand
ATCTTGGGCTCCGTGCCTGAGGGACGGATCGAGACCTTGTCGCCACCCTCGGTGAAGAACTGCAACACGTTGCTCGTAGTGGGGAATTCGAGCTTCGTCACCATACCGTTCTTCAAGTCGCGGCAGTTGAGGTCAGCGTAGTCCTTGACTGCGGTCACAGGGCTGCCACCTAAAGTCTTGGGGGGATTGGAGCGGAAGTTCTTCATCATCTCCACGATCTCTTCGGCACCACTCTTGCCGGGACGCACCACGCTCACACCGCGTTCACGCGAGAAGCCGTATTCATCATAAATGTCGATCAGAAGTTCGTAGAGGTTCATACCCTTGTCGGCTGCCCAAGCTGCAATCTCACACATCAGCGAGATGGCGGAGACGGAGTCCTTGTCACGGCAGAAAGTCTCGGCCAGGAAGCCGTAGCTCTCCTCACCGCCGCCGAGGTAGCGGCCTGTGGCCTCCATGTTGCGCATCACGTCGGCGATCCACTTGAAGCCGGTGTAGCAGTCGAAACACTTGATATTGTTCTTGTCGGCTATACGCTTGATGGTCTCAGTGGTCACGATGGTCTTGACGCAATACTCGTTGCCCTTGATGCGGCCGAGCTCGACGTTGCGGGTGATTAGGTAGTAGAGGAAGATCATCACGATCTGGTTGCCGTTGACGAGCTGATAGTTACCCTCCTTATCGCGCACTACCAGGCCGATACGGTCGGCGTCGGGGTCAGAGGCGAGCACGAGGTCGGCTCCCACCTCCTTGGCCTTGGCGATACCCATGGCCATAGCCTCGGGGTTTTCGGGGTTGGGGGAGACGACTGTGGGGAAGTCACCGCTCTGCACATCCTGCTCGGGAACGTGGATTATATTCTTGAAGCCCCACTTTGCCAGGGAGTCATACATCAGCATCGAACCGGTGCCGTGGATCGGGGTGTAGACGATCTTCATGTCGGCATGGCGGGCGATCACGTCAGGACTCAGTGAGAGGCCGTGGATGTCGTTGAGATACTGCTCGTCGATATCCTTGCCGATGATCTGAATCAGATCCTTGTTGGGGGTAAACTTGATCTGGTCGACGGAGGTGATGGCATTGACATAAGAGATGGTCTCCACGTCGTGGGGGGCGATCATCTGAGCGCCGTCACTCCAGTAGGCCTTGTAGCCGTTGTATTCCTTCGGATTATGGCTGGCCGTCACCATGACACCACTCTGGCATCCGAGCTTACGGATGGCATAAGAGACCTCGGGGGTCGGACGACAGGCGTCGAAGAGGTAGACCTTGATACCGTTGGCGGAGAAGATATCGGCTGTCAGCTCGGCGAATGCACGCGAGTTGTTGCGCACGTCGTGACCCACGACCACACTGATCTGCGGCTCCTCGGCGAAGACGGTCTTCAGATAGTTGGCCAGACCCTGGGTGGCCATGCCGACTGTGTAGCGGTTCATGCGGTTGGTACCTGCACCCATGATGCCGCGCAGACCTCCTGTACCAAACTCCAAATCCTTGTAGAAGGCTTCGATCAGAGGTGTCTTGTCCTCAGCCTTAAGGAGCGCCTTGACCTCGTTGCGTGTGGCCTCGTCATATTCGGCTCCAAGCCATTTCTCGGCACGCGCCTTGACGGTTGCCAGTAATTCCTGATTGTTGTCCATAGTAGTGTATGTATCTGTTTTTTGTACTTGTATCCTGTTAAATCGTGGTTGAGTCTATTACGTGGGTGAGGGGAAGGGGACTCTTAACTCCCGTGTCTCCTCATCTATATCAACGCAAAATTAACGAAAATCGCCGACTGAAAAAAGATGATTTTCATTTTTTCCGACTCATTGTACCTATATACAGACTATTTTAATTAATTTTGCAACATATTTCATATAGCATCCCCTAACAGCCCACTACATGATTCTGTCCATGACCGGCTTCGGACGCGCCTCGACGACGTCGCCCGCCAAGAAAGTGACCGTAGAGATTAAGTCTCTTAACTCCAAGCAGCTTGACCTCATGATGAGGGTCCCCTCATCTATGCGCGAGCTGGAGGTCGAAATACGCAATCTCCTCGCAGCGCTCCTCCAGCGCGGCAAGGTCGACGTGATCGTCACGACTGAATCCCTGGCGGGCGAGACGACAGCTCATGTCAACGTCGACGCCCTGCGCGGCTACAAGGCCCAGATAGAGGAAGCTGCCCGTGCGCTCGGTATCCCCGAGCCTGCCGATTGGTACGCCACTCTGATGCGCCTCCCTGACGCCATGCGCACCGAGTCTCCCTCATCCACCGAGGAGGATCTGCAAGCGGTGCGCGATGCTGTGGTCGAAGCCGCCAAGGCCCTGACCTCCTTCCGTCTTCAGGAGGGTCGGAAGCTCTACCACTTCTTTGTCAGCAAGATCAAGGCCATCTCCGACCTCCTCGCCGAGGTGGAGCCTTACGAGGCGGAGAGGGTCCCGACAGTGCGTCAGCGTCTCGAAGAACAGCTGACACGTCTTGACTCCATAGAGTTTGACCGCGGTCGCCTGGAGCAGGAGATGATATTCTACATTGAGAAGCTCGACGTCAATGAGGAGAAGCTGCGTCTGCGATCACATCTATCCTACTTCCTGGAGACGCTCGGAAGTGAAGAGGAGATCCCCGAGGCAGGTCAGGGCAAGAAACTCGGCTTCATCGCCCAGGAGATGGGACGCGAGATCAACACCCTTGGCTCGAAGGC
>CAMWHX010000196.1 GCA_947174155.1 uncultured Porphyromonadaceae bacterium | reverse complement strand
TTATGAATTCACTGTTTACGACATTCGTTCCGGTCAACTCGAGATTGAAGCTGACCACAGACATTAACCCGGATAGGTTTGAAGGCACCATGCTGGGAAGTGATGACCAATTCATCTACATGCGAGCCGATTCCGGCGCGGTTACAGTTATCCCTCTTTCGCACGTGGTGTGCATCTTCGCGGGCTCGGCAGAGGTGATGAAGGATGAACCTGTTATCAGCAAGACAGAACCTCGCTACTTGGAGATCTCGAAGGCTGCGATGGCTAATGAACCCGTTACCGTCTACGGGACGCAACAGGATAGTGAGAGCAAGGAACAACACCCCGTGGCGGTTGAAGAGGATACGGAGATCAAAGATGATGAGAGTAACGTCGCTCCCAGTGTCGGAGACTTCTTGAAGACCTCGGAGTTTCGCGCTCAGTCGTTGCCTGAGGTGACAGGCCCTCGTATTTTGGGTAAGATAGATCCCTCTCTGCTCCCTCAGAAGAGAGATGTGTTTGCAGCCGCCCGCGTAGCAGAAGCTCCTGAAGAGATGGCCGCAATGCTTGATTTCGTACCTAAGGGGACGGCATCCCTTAAAAGTATCGGTCCTAAGTTCGGTTATCTCAATGCCGAGGGGGGGCGCGATGTCTATTTCACCACCAACAACTGTCTTGACCGTCTGACAGTAGGGGAGCGGGTGATGTATACCCGCGAGGAGGGTGATCGCGGCCCGATGGGATTCGCTATCTATCCGGTCGACACAATGCGCAACATGATCCGTCGCTACCACCGTCTGCTCCATATGCGTGGAGGAGCGCGCAATGCAGTCAATGTCAAGGAGCAACTTTTTGAGGCTATTGAAGACCACGAGGAGTGGAGGGATGCACTGCGCTATGCCCTGGCCCACTACGATGTTGTGGCTCCCGGTCCCGACGAACGCGAACAGGTGCGCAAGAACTTCGTCAATTATAGCGCCCGTGAGCGTGCCTATGCCGATCAGCTTCTCCCCGGGAAATATAAGGAGTCTATCAAGCATGTGACCTCGATGATCGACGCCTTGGAGGCGGCTGACGATCATTCAACCAAGAAATATCTCCACCATCTCTACACCCGCATCCTGAAAAATGCCCGTCCGGACGACGAAGCAGCCCTCCGCCAGAAAGCTGTCGAGAGTTTCTCGAAGCGTGGAGAGGAGAAGAACGCCCTCTTCTTCGCGCGCCATGGAGCAGGGCGCCGCAGCGACATAGCAGTAGCAGCCCGTAAGCGTCTCGGAGAGCTACTCGGAAGCGGCGAACTCGACCACTTCACTTATGAAATCCTCAAATACTTCTCGGCATACGAGGGTATAGACTCTCAGAAGATACTCAATGAAGACGTATCGGCTGAGGACCTCATTTCACTGCGCGAGACTATCCAAAAGGGTGGCCCGAAAGTATCTGAAGGTATGTTGTTGACTCTTATCAAGCTTTCCTTAGTGTTGCTTGACAACTACGATCCCTCCGATGATATTTACGCCTACTATCAGAAGCGCATCGAGCGTACGCTTAAAGAGAAGGATAGTGTGGAGATGCGTTCGTATCTCTTCTCGCGCATTCTCCAATATGTCCCCGAAGATCTCTGGGCAAGCGAAGGCACGAAGTACGCTTCCCTGGCTGTCATGACCCTGGCCGGCCTTGATTGCGACGAGGTGGAGGGCGCCTTGAAGCAGACCCCCTCCACTGAGAGTATCTTCCGTCGTCTGAATCCCGATATCCAGCCGGACCTATATCTGAAACTGGCCCGTCTGGCCTCACTCTCCGAGCGTCTGCGCCGATTCCTCAACTACAACCTTGAAGCTGTCGGTATGGAGCCTATCGCTGATCTGGAGCTTCCGAGTTATGATGATTTCGTCTATTGGGTGACTCCAGATAATGAACTTCCTGAGGTCATCGGTCGTTTTGAGGGGTATCTCAATGAGGTTTGTTCAGCCGATGAAGCCCTCCTCAACATGGAGAAGTCGATTGGAGAGAAGGTGCTTGAACAAGGTATCAAGGAGCTTCGCAAAGTCGACGAGACGGCCCGCGACGAGGATGACCGCGACACCGGTTACAGCGCGGTGAGCGATTTCTTGAAGAGCATGGCTGAAATCCTGTCAAACCGTCCGACTGAGATCGGATACGGAGTACTTCGCCCCGTGGTCCTCGGTCTCCAGGCCGCTCTGCGCCATGACCACGCCCGTCGTGACCGCCGCCGCGAGCAGTATCGCGTCAGATAATTCTCGATTCATTATTCATAAATATGATAAATCCACATACGATCGGATCGTATGTGGATTTATCATATGCTTTTGGCAGACCGATTTTATTTTGCCAGGTGAAGCAGGTAGTCGTTGTTGACGTTGAGCGAATCGGGATTGGCTGTCATCGCGAGGGTCGAGTCGTTGACTACGATGAAATACATCGAAGGGGTAGAACCGGCCTGGCTGTCCTTGACATCCTGTACGAGTTTCAGGACCTTCTGTCCGGCCTTGTCCATAACGGTGAAATCACCCTCTGACTGGAAGGACTTGACATCCTTGTAGCCACCTACTGCGGTGGAGTCGGCATTGCAATACTGCTCGAGGAGCTCATAGTCACCCTTCTGATAGTTGTCGTCATGATCAAACTCCAATTTCAGGGTATAGCGGATATTTTCCACATCTGCGCCGGGAGTCATCCCGGTGTAGACC
>CAMWHX010000195.1 GCA_947174155.1 uncultured Porphyromonadaceae bacterium | reverse complement strand
GCGGACTAACTATTTAAGTTTTAATAAATTACAGATGTACGCAATCGTAGAAATCAAAGGACAGCAGTTCAAGGCCGAAGAGGGCAAGTATCTGTATGTTCACCACCTCGGCGACGAGGTCAAGGCAGGCGAAACCGTAGTTTTCGACAAGGTCCTCCTGCTCGACGTTGACGGCAACGTCACCGTAGGCGTTCCCTCCGTAGAGGGCGCAAAGGTAACCTGTGAAATCCTCGAGCCCCTCGTGAAGGGCGAGAAGGTTATCGTCTTCAAGAAAAAGCGCCGCAAGGGCTACCGTCGCAAGAACGGTCACCGTCAGCAGTTCTCCAAAGTATTAATCAAAAACATCGAAAAATAACTCCAGGATATGGCACATAAAAAAGGTGTCGGCAGTTCTAAGAACGGCCGTGAATCAGAAAGCAAACGACTCGGAGTGAAAATCTTCGGTGGAGCAAAGTGCAAGGCCGGCAACATCATCAAGCGTCAGCGCGGCACACAGCACCACCCCGGCCTCAACGTAGGCATGGGTAAGGACCACACTCTCTTCGCCCTCATCGACGGCGTAGTGGTCTTCACAGTCGGCAAGGAGGGTCGCAAGTATATCAACGTTCGCCCCCACGAAGCCAACTGATCCGAACTCCAATCAGACTCATCCGCGGTCCGGTGTCGTCATGACGACACCGGACCGCGTCTTATCATCAAAGCCCCAGCTAAAGCCACCCGGGGCCCCAAGCCCGAGTCCCGATCGCGTCCGCATGTGGCCGCCCAAGGGGCGGCGGCGAGTCTAATGCGCCTTCCCAATCCCCGACCGCGTCCATATGTGCGCCGCCCAAGGGGCGCCGGGCCCAAGACCTCCCCGATCCCCGGCCGCGTCCGCATGTGCGCCGCCCAAGGGGCGGCGGCGAGTCAAATGCGCCTCCCCGATCCCCGATTTTTCGGGGCGAAACAAGATTAAATCTTGGAATCCTTGCCGATTCCAAGATTTTTGATTAATTTTGCAATCCGTTATGAAACACGGATTCGACAACGAGAAATATCTCAAAACCCAGTCCGAACACATCAAAGAGCGTATAGC
Organism: uncultured Porphyromonadaceae bacterium; assembly: GCA_947174155.1. Next base: position 1,641 of record CAMWHX010000195.1, on the reverse strand, counting down.
TCAGTTCGGCAACAAACTCTATCTCGAGCTTGGCGGCAAGCTCTTCGACGACTACCACGCGAGCCGCGTCCTCCCGGGCTTCCAACCCGACAGCAAGCTCCGAATGCTCTCCCAACTGAGCGATCAGGCGGAGATCATCATCGTCATCAGCGCATTGGATATCGAGAAAAACAAGATGCGCACCGACCTGGGAATTACATACGACGTAGACGTGCTCCGCCTCCGTGAGGAATTCCAGAAGCGAGGCTTCCTCGTATCCTCAGTCGTCGTCACCCACTACAACGGCCAGAGCAGCGCCGACGCCTTCCGCCGCAAACTGGAAAATCTGGGTATACGTACCTATGTACACTACACCATCGACGGTTATCCCAACAACGTGGCCCTCATCGACTCCGAGGATGGATTCGGTCGCAACGACTACGTTGAGACTACCCGCCCTCTGGTCATCGTCACCGCCCCCGGTCCCGGTTCTGGTAAGATGGCCGTATGCCTCAGCCAGCTCTACAATGAGCACAAACGCGGCATCGAGGCCGGATACGCAAAGTTTGAGACCTTCCCTGTTTGGAGCCTACCACTCAAACATCCGGTCAACATAGCCTACGAAGCCGCTACCGCCGATCTCAACGATGTCAACATGATCGACCCCTTCCATCTGGAAGCTTACGGCAAGACAGCCATCAATTATAACCGTGATATAGAGATCTTCCCTGTCCTCGACGCCCTCTTCGAGGGTATTTACGGCCACAACCCCTACAAGTCCCCCACAGACATGGGCGTCAACATGGTTGGCTTCTGTATCAACGATGACGAGGTCTGCCGCGACGCCTCACGCCACGAGATCATCCGCCGCTACTACACAGCTCTCGATAACTTCGCCGCCGGTGCCGACAACGAGAATGAGGTCAACAAGATCGCCCTCCTGCTGAAACAGGCCGGTCTCAACACCGCTTACCGTCGTGCCACGGTCGCTGCCAAGGAGCGTGCCGAGGAGAGCGGAGTCCCCTGTTCGGCTATCGAACTCGAAGATGGACGCATCATAACCGCCGAGTCCGGAGAACTACTCGGATCCAGCTCAGCCCTGCTGCTCAATGCTATCAAGCATCTCGCCGGCATAGACCACGATCTGAAACTGATCCCCCAGGCACTCATCGAACCGGTGCAAAACACCAAGACCGAATACCTCCACAGCCACAATCCCCGTCTTCACACCGACGAAGTACTCGTAGCTCTCTCCGTCCTCTCGCGCGACGACGAGAACTGCCGCCGCGCCCTGGAAGTGCTTCCCCGCCTGCGCGGATGCCAGATGCACTCCACCGAGATGCTCGGTGAGGTCGATCATAAGATTTTCAAGAAACTGGGAGTAGGGCTTACCTGGGACCCCGCCAAGAAGGTCAATCGTTAAGCTCGGCGCGTCGGCGGCGTATTATACGTTCGAACGACTCGGGAAGCCTTACATTGTATAGATCAATAGCCTCGTCGAAAAGCGGGGCTATTTCTTCGTCGGTAAATCCGGCGATGCCACAGCCGATACGGGTGACCCAGAAGGTTGTCTGGTCCCACTCGCGGGCAAGATTGATAAACTCGTCGACGTATGGCTTGAGCGGCTCGACGCCCCCCTGCATGGTAGGAATGGCATATGAC
>CAMWHX010000194.1 GCA_947174155.1 uncultured Porphyromonadaceae bacterium | reverse complement strand
CCCATACGACATAGACGAATACGACACGATGCCCGAGCCGTCCCGTCAGCTGATACTCTGGGATCCTCAGGCACGGGAGATACTGGGGGGATACCGATTCATCACCGGCGACAAGATCGACATGACAGACGGCAAGCCGAGAATCGCCACCGCGCATCTCTTTAAGTTTTCCGACCGCTTCCTGAAAGAGATACTTCCCGATACGCTCGAGCTGGGCCGCTCGTTTGTAGCGGTCGGATACCAGAGCAGCAAGGCGGGGACAAAGGCTCTTTTCGCGCTCGACAACCTATGGGACGGACTCGGGGCACTCACGGTAGTGTATCCACACATCAAATATCTTTTCGGAAAGGTCACGATGTATCCTGCGTTCGGGCGGGAGAACCTCGACCTGATCCTCGGTTTCCTCAACAAGCATTTCCCGGACTCCGAGGAGCTCGTGAGGCCGATACGCCCGATAGCCACGAGCGCCTTGACTCCGGAGATACAGGAGCGGTTCTCAGGCGAGAACTACAAGGAAGACTACAAGATACTCAACCGCCTTATCCGGGAGAAGGGACTCAACATTCCTCCTCTGGTGAACGCCTACATGGGGCTTTCGCCTACGATGAGGATGTTCGGCACGGCGGTCAACGATGAATTCGGCGACGTAGAGGAGAGCGGAATATTCCTGACCATCTCCGAGATCCTTCAGGAAAAGAAGGACCGGCACATAAAAACATACAAAGAAGAAATCAGCAATGAATAAGGTACTCGTCACGGGAGCCGACGGCTTCATAGGGAGCCATCTCACGCAAGCCCTTCTCGACGCGGGGTGTGAGGTGAGGGCGCTGGCGCAATACAACTCCTTCAACAACTGGGGGTGGCTTGAAGATATACGGCATCCGGGGCTTGAGGTGGTCACCGGAGATGTCCGCGATCCCAACTACTGCCGGCATATCGTGAAGGGAGTCGATACAGTCTTCCATCTTGCCGCGCTCATAGCCATACCGTACAGCTACGTAGCCCCGGACTCATATGTAGACACCAACGTCAAGGGCACGCTCAACATCTGCCAGGCCGTCAGGGACGAGGGAACCGAGCGCCTGCTCGTCACCTCCACATCGGAAGTGTACGGCACGGCGAAATACGTGCCTATCGACGAGAAGCATCCCAAACAGCCCCAGTCGCCATATTCCGCCTCCAAGATAGGAGCCGACGCCATAGCCATGAGTTTCCACAACGCCTTCGAGACTCCGGTGACCATAGTTAGACCCTTCAACACCTACGGGCCCCGACAGTCGGCGCGCGCCATCATCCCGACAATCATCACGCAGATAGCGTCAGGGGAGCGGGAGATCAAGGTTGGAGACCTCACTCCGACGCGTGACTTCAACTATGTGGCCGACACCGCGGCCGGTTTCATCGCCCTCGCCAAGTGCAACGAAGCCATAGGAAAGGAGGTCAACATAGCCACCGGGCGCGAGGCAAGCATGGCCGAGACACTACAGGCCATAGCGAGGCTGATGGGGGCAGACGTGAGATGGGTCACCGATCCCCGGCGGCTGCGTCCCGCAGGGAGCGAGGTGTTGCGCCTGCTGGGCGACAACAGCCTGATCACGACATTGACCGACTGGCGACCGCGCCACACCCTCGAGGAGGGACTGAGCAAAACGATCGAGTGGTTTACCGATCCGGTAAACCTGAGTAAATATAAACCAGGAATCTATAACGTATGAAGAAGATTAACATAATGATGCTCGGCGGCGCACGCAGGGTGTCGATGGCGGAACTGTTCAAACGCAGTGGCGAACGTATCGGCCGTGAGGTAAACATCATCAGCTACGAACTTCTTGAGCAGGTGCCCATAGCCCTTGTGGGAAAGGTCATTGTCGGCCTGAGATGGAGCGATCCCAACGTTGTGGCCGACATAACGAGGGTAGCCAGGGAATACGATGTAGACATCATCCTGCCATTCGTAGACGGCGCCATCGAGATAGCCTCGAAAGTGCGCCAGCATCTTCCCGGAGTATTCATCCCTGTAGGTGACTTCGAGACGAGCCGCACTATGTTTGACAAAGTAGAGGCTGCAAAAGCCTTCGAGAAAGCCGGAATCCCCATCCCGAAGACCTACACCGCCATCAACGCCAAGATGCCGGCCATCGCCAAGCCGAGAAAGGGATCGGCATCGAGGGGCATCAAGATCTTCCATACACTCGACGAGCTCATGCAGCTCGAAGGGCTGAGCGACTATCTCGTGCAGGAATATATAGAGAACATGGACGAGTACACGGTAGACTGCTACGTAGCGCAGAACGGAGAGATCCTGACGGTAGTGCCGCGTGTGCGTCTTGAAGTGATGGGGGGCGAAGTGACGCGTACGATCACCTGCCGCAACGCCACCCTCGACAAGCTGAGCCGCCAGGTGATAGAGACCTTCAGTCTCAGGGGTCCGGTCACCCTTCAGTTCCTTCACGACCTGGACCGCAACCGCTATCTGCTGATGGAGGTCAATCCGAGGCTTGGCGGCGGCGTGGTATGCTCCATCTACGCGGGGGCTCCGATCACCGACTATATCATCGATGAATCGCGAGGCATCACTCTGCAGCCATGCGATGACTGGGCATACAACACCCTCATGGCGCGCTATCAGAAAGAGGCCATCTTCTACGAGTCCTGAAAGGCAGAACGCGACGGCCTGCTGAAACGCACTGAAGCGTGAGGATTTTTTGCGGAAAAAAGT
>CAMWHX010000193.1 GCA_947174155.1 uncultured Porphyromonadaceae bacterium | reverse complement strand
ATCAAGTTTCAGTTCGCCTGAAGTCGACATGAAGTCCCAGTTGTTGAAGTCACCACGCACGTAGACTGTCTCGCCGTGAGTGGGAAGCACAACTTCGGTGCCGAGTTTTGTGCCGAGCCACGATACACTGCCGTGCATACGCTCGCGTGTCTTCTCGACACCCTCCGAGAAGCGGGGGGCGGAATACTGCGGCCATCGCTTGGCGTCGCAGGCGGCTGCTGCGCGGATACGGTCGGCTGTCTCGTCCATATAATCTTCCAGCCCGGGCCAGCTCATCTCGGCAAATTCGCGCCACGTCTCACGCACCTTCTTCTGGAAGGAAGCCTTGGTAGCCAGCTGCCCGATCCATGTCTGCCAGAACATCCCGCCGCGGTAGATCCAGCTCTTCTGGTCACGCTGGTAGGAGTTGCCGAAGTCCCAGACGGGTCCGAACTTCCAGCGGGTATCCTCCCCGGCGTCATGATAGAGGTAGCAGGAGCCGTGGTATGATTCACAGTCGTCCATCACCTCCTGCACGATATAATAGCGTGCAGCGGTTTCGGGATCGATCCACTGTTCCCACTCGCGGGAGTTCTCATCTGTCTTGTAGAGGGCGTCGTCGATGGCCTGCATCTGTGAGGTGAGCCATCTCTCCTGTTCGGGCGACAGTATCTCGGGAGTCTTGTAGGTGAAATATGTCAGGAGGCGTCTGTCACCATTCTCATAGATCTCGACGTGGGGATCGTTGGGATAGTTGTCTATCTCCACGAGCCATCCGCCGGCAACCTGCTCCGGATCAGTTTCGAGGTCTGCCTGCTCCGTGATGTCGACACGCGTGGTGTCGACGCGTACGGTCTCTGTCAGGAAGTAGAGGCCGATATACTCGCCGTTGAGCACCACTTCGACTGGACGGTCTGTCGGGGTCCAGGGGAGCCCCATGCGACGTGACACCTCGAATCCGAGTACGTTACGCATATATCCGCAATCGTCATCTGCATGTGCCAGGAGGGCATAGTGCTTGTTCTTTTCCATGCCGAGGAGTCCGGCCTTCTTGGCGAGTTTGAGCTTGTAGGGTTTCTTGTCAAATCCGGTCCAGGTGTAGTTGCCTCGTCCTCGAATCTCGATGGCGAGGGGTTCGCCTTCGCTTCCATAGGGGGCGAAGCCGCTCCCGAGGGGGTCGATATGGCAGGTGGCGTTGATATAATCCTCCTTGGAGAGGATGGGAGAGTGTCCTTCGGTCTCGATATAGACGACCGGGAGGGTACCGCTTGGTGAGACGGCGGAGGCAGCAGCTGAGGCTGCAAGCATCAGCCCGGCGGTCGCACCTTTAATGTAAGTTTTCATGTAAGAATTTAGTTAAGTGATGAGTGATTAGTTATAAGTGAGCAGTGATTAATCGGGAATCTCTCGATTCTCTCGATTAATCGGGATTTATCCCGAGTTTTAATTATGAATTATGAATTATGAATTATTTAAGTGTTTCGGAACTCCCTCGGGGAGATACCTGTATACTTCTTGAAATACTTGCCGAAGAAGGATTGCGAAGGGAAGTGAAGCATTTCGGATATCTGCTGGATGTTGAGGTTGCTCGATTTGAGTAGCACCTTTGCTTCCAGGATGACAAAACGCTCTATCCACTCCACGGCAGTCTGACCTGTCTGGGTTTTGATGGTGCGTGACAGGTGTTTGGAGGTTACACCGAGTTTCTTGGCGTAGAAGTCCAGAAATCTCTCGGTGCGGAAATACTCCTGCACCAAGAGTAGAAATCGGTCGGCGAGACGCGTCTGCTGACCGTCGTGGCCGTTGAGGATATCATCATAGGCCTTTATGGCCGTGCGGAAGTAGAAGGCCAGGACGGAGTATATCACCGCTTTGTCGCGGCTCTGGGTAGCAGGAGTAGCAGTCAGTGAGGTGAGATCGGTGTAAAATTCGGTGAATGCGACCGCCAAATCCTCCGGTAGTCGCACGACCGTCACGGCATTGACCGCCGATAGCGCCCTGATGTCATGTATGTACATAAACATCAGCCTGACAAACGACTTCGACATCACCAGAAAGGAGGCTTCGAAGTCCTCACTCAGGGAGTGGAGTTGCACGATCTCTCCGGCATGGACGTTGACGATGGCAGGGCCCTTCACACGATGGGTACGAAGATTTATGTCGACTTCACAAATGCCGCGGCTCACGAAGACAGAGACAGCGGCCGAGAACTTGACCGGACCTTTCACGCCGGTCAGCATGGAAGCTGTCAGCCCGGTGTATGCCCAGTAGTCATGCTCCAGGATCACTGATGCGCTGGCGGGAAGCACTACATCATATTTCAATTCCAGATCTTCGTCCGTCATGGTGGCAGGGTAGTGGTTGCTGCCACAAAATTACTGAAATTGGTGGCAGGGTGCTACTTGCAACTACAAAATTACTAAAAAAATATGAAATATCCGAACACCGGTGCTTGAAAATTAGTTAAACATTCAAAAATCGTTGTTCCCCCCCGCGGGGGGGACGGTAACATGAAAAACACGCTTCTTATTATGGATATTTCACTTATTCAGTTTGTGGCCGTCATTGTGGCCGTGCTCGCCGCAGCGGGTATTTTGGCAGGAATCATTATGTATATGAGGCGTGGTCGCAGGGTCGATAACGCTAAATCGGGTGGGACACGGACCTCGGAAGATGAGTCGCTCACGCGCCTCCTGATAGGTGACGAGGCTTTCGAACGTATGAGGACACGCATAGCCTCCCTACT
>CAMWHX010000192.1 GCA_947174155.1 uncultured Porphyromonadaceae bacterium | reverse complement strand
GATTGGAGCAACGTCTCGATTATCTCGACACGTTAGGCGTCACGGCCCTGTGGGAGTGTCCCGTGCTTGAAAATGAGATGCCCGGAGGGGCATATCACGGCTATGCCACCACCAACTATTACCGCATCGATCCCCGATTCGGCTCCAACGAGGAGTGGCGTCACCTCATCGACGAGGCGCACGCGAAGGGGCTCAAAGTGGTGATGGATATGATCTTCAACCACTCCGGCTCCAATCATCCCTGGATGAAGGATATGCCCGCCCGGGATTGGTATAATCACCCCGAGGGGGATGTGATGACCAACTATCGCCTTTCAACAATACACGACCCCTACGTGTCGGACTATGACTTGGACCACACCGTCAATGGCTGGTTCGTGCCCTCAATGCCTGACCTCAACCAGCGCAACGAGCATGTGATGAAGTATCTCACGCAGAACTCCATCTGGTGGATCGAGAGTTCCGGTATTGACGGGATACGCATGGACACCTATCCATATGCCGACATGGACGGCATGGCCTCCTGGGCCAAGGATGTGCTTGCCGAGTATCCCAACTTCAACATCGTCGGAGAGTGCTGGTATGGCAACGAGGCGGGGGGTGCTTTCTGGCAGAGCGGTAGCCGTATCAACCCGACCGAGACCTATCTCCCCACCGTCATGGATTTCAAGCTCTCGATTGACGGCCATAAGATGTTTGACGCCCAGACTGATCCCTGGAACGGCCTGAATCATCTCTACGACCACCTCGCCCTGGACTATCTCTATCCTGACCCTCAGAGGATCCTCACCTTCCTGGACAATCACGATACCGACCGTTTCCTGCTCGAAGAGCCGGAGAATCTTGACGTCTGGAAGCAGGCCATCACCTTCCTGCTCACCTCTCGCGGTATCCCGCAGATATACTACGGCACGGAGCTGCTGATGAACGGCTCCAAGGAGGGTTCTGACGGATTCGTACGTCTCGACATGCCGGGCGGTTTCGCGGGAGACAAAACCGATGCCTTCACCCGCGAGGGGCGCTCGGAGTTGCAAAACGAGGCCTGGGACTATATGAGCAAACTGCTGCGCTGGCGCCGAGGAGAAGCCAACGACGTCATCGCCAAAGGCAAGCTCAAACACTTCATGCCCCAGAACGGCATCTATGCCTATGAGCGCCGGTTGGGTGACAAGCAGGTGGTCGTGCTGCTCAACGGCAATGACCGCCCTCTCGACGTCACCATGGAGCGCACCGCCGAGATAATCCCCGTCGGTTCTACCATGTATGATCTGATAAGCGGTGAGGATATCACCATCACCGACCGTATGACCTTCGCACCGCGTCAGGTGATGGTACTCCAAAACTTCTGAGATACCCTACCGCACGCACACACTTCTCATCCAAGTAATGAAAGACCTTTGGAGATTCATGCGACGCTTCGCCGGTCCCTACAAGGGGCTGATCGTGCTGAGTGTCGCCTTCAACCTGCTGACGGCCTTCCTGACCGTCTTCTCGTTCATGCTCATCATCCCTATCCTGCAGATGCTCTTCGGGCTGACCGAAGGGCATTACACCTATATGGAGATTGGGGAAGCGTCGCTCAAGGATGTGCTTATGAACGACTTCTACTACTACGTCGAGCAGCTTATCACCCTGCACGGAGCCTCATATGCACTCGGATTCCTGGCCATAGCCCTCATCTTCATGACAATGCTGAAGGTGGGCACGGCCTACCTGAGTGAGTTCTTCACCATCCCGATGCGCAACGGTATCTCGCGCGACATCCGCGATCAGATGTATGCCAAAATCCTCGACCTCCCTCTCGGATTCTTCTCGACGGAGCGCAAGGGTGACATCATGGCGCGTCTCTCGGGTGACGTCACCGAAGTGGAAAACTCCGTCCTGGCCAGTATATATGCCGTCTTCAAGTATCCGATCATGATTGTGGTCTGCCTGGTGACCATGATTGCCATCAGCTGGCAGCTGACCCTCTTCGTCTTTATCCTGCTACCGATTATGGGCTGGGTGATGGGTACAGTCGGACGCAAGTTGAAGGCACAGTCTCTGCGTGCCCAGCAGGATTGGGGCCGGGTGCTGACCACTACCGAAGAGACACTCGGCGGACTGCGTATCATCAAGGCCTTTAACGCCGAGTCGCAGATGGAGGAGCGTTTCTGCCGCGAGACCGGGCAGTATCGCGATGACCTCAACGCGGTGTTGCGCCGTCAGGTACTCGCCCATCCGATGAGTGAATTTCTCGGCACGATAGCCGTGGCCCTGGTGCTGTGGTTTGGTGGTACGCTGATTCTCTACGGACGCTCTTCGATTGACGCGGCTTCCTTCATTTTCTATCTCACTATCTTTTACAGTATCATCAATCCGGCCAAGGATCTCTCCAAGGTACACTATACCATCCAGAAGGGTATGGCCTCTCTGACGCGCATTGACAAGATCCTCGATGCCGACAATCCTATCCATGATCCGGAGTCTCCGAAGCCTGTCGAAGGGAGCAGTCAGGGGGGCTCGATCACCTTCAAGGATGTCTCTTTCGCCTATGAGGAGGGACGCCCGGTGCTCAAACATATCAATCTCGACATCAAGCCGGGGCAGACCGTAGCGCTCGTAGGGCAGTCCGGATCGGGAAAGTCGACTATGGCCGACATGATACCGCGATTCTATGATGTGCAGGAGGGATCGGTGGAGGGCAATGGTGTCGACGTGCGCGATGAGAGGGTGCTCTCTCTTATACCCAT
>CAMWHX010000191.1 GCA_947174155.1 uncultured Porphyromonadaceae bacterium | reverse complement strand
TTTATAAGATACAGCACGTGTGCCGCGCAATGGAGCGGGTTGATACTTGAATTTATCTTGTCGCGCCGACTCGGGGCTTCGTGGCGACCCCTGGCGGGGAGAGGGGGGGGCGCGATATGGGGTGAAATTCTCAAAGGGGGAGGACTCGGTAAGTTCTTTCGGGTCAACAGTGACCTCTTTTTCAGATCCTTCTGCATAATGGCTGTCTCTATGTCGGTGACCTCATTCGGTGCGCGGTTGGGGACGGTGACCTTAGGAGCCAACGCCGTGATGATGCAGTTTTTCATCTTCTTCTCCTACTTCATGGATGGATTCGCCTTTGCCGGCGAGGCTTTGTCCGGTCGGGCCTTGGGCGCCGGCGACAGCGGGGAGTTGCGCAGGGTAGTGCGTCGTCTGCTGAGTTGGTCGACGGGTATGGCGATCTTGTTCATGACCATATATATGATGTGGGGCACGGGTGTGGCCTCCCTGATTACTGACGAGGCGAGTGTGCTCGCCGAGGTAGGGCGATACAAGTGGGTGTTATGGCTCATCCCCCCGTTGTCGGTAGCGGCCTTTATCTGTGACGGCTTTTATATCGGCATGACGCGAACGCGTCCCCTCCTCTGGGCCACTCTCTGCGGTGCCGGAGTCTTCTTCCTCTGCATCCTCCTCTCCGAGGGGATCAGCACCCTCAACAACACCATCCTCTGGACAGGCTTCCTCTCATACCTCTTCACCCGAGGCACCCTCCTTCTCCTCCGCCTCCCCCGCCAACTTCAAGATAAATGATAATACACCAAATAAATATGATTAGATTTGTGAATGCCAAGTTGAACCTTGGGCTTAATATCGTCAGGAAACGGGAGGACGGGTATCATGATCTTGAAACCCTCTTCTATCCCGTCGGAGTGCTTAACGGTACGCCGGAGAATCCGGAACCCTTCTGCGACATCCTGGAAGCAGGAGAATATGACACACCGGAAGGGGAGGATTATATATCGGAGGGTATTCGATATATCATGCGAGGGCGCAAGGTGGAGTGTGCACCCGAGAAGAACCTCCTTGTCAAGGCCGGAAACCTCTTCGTCGAAGCTCTGCGTGTCGAGGGGGGGAGCCTTCGTGAAAACCTCACCCTGATTCTCGACAAACATCTACCCGACGGTGCCGGACTCGGAGGGGGGAGCGCGGATGCCTCCTTTACGCTGACCCTGCTTAATGACCTCCACGGAAAACCGTTTGACGAAGAGCGTTTGGAGAGAATGGCCATCACACTCGGGGCCGACTGTCCGGTGTTTGTGCGCAATCGTCCCGCCTACGCCGAAGGGGTGGGGGAGAAGCTTTGCCCTGTGGATCTGAGTCTGGCCGGATGGTGGTGTGTGATCGCAAAACCGGCCGTGTACGTCTCCACCCGCGAGGCTTTTGCCGGAATTACCCCCCGTCAACCGGAGATACCACTGACAGAGATAATCAGACGCCCCGTCGAAGAGTGGCGAGCAGTAATGGTCAATGACTTTGAGGAGTCTATATTTCCGCAGCATCCCGAACTCGCCCGGCTCAAACAGACACTCTACGATACCGGAGCTGTATATGCCGCTATGTCAGGGAGCGGATCCTCGATTTTCGGACTCTACCGGACCCGGAAAGAGGCCGTAAGGGCTATTGAAAAACTTCCCTCACAAACCGTTGGCACTCCTTGTTTGTTGACTTAATGAGAGCCTGAATCCCCCGCCGGAGGTGTCGAAAAGACAAAATCCGTGCTGCGGATGATATTTTTTACGAAAAACACGGAATTTGGCTCGGTTTTTGCAGGCAAACAATCAAAAATATATACCGAAATGGGAAAACACAACTACAACTATAATGACGCCGAGGAGCGCCGTCCCGAGGGTGAAGAGGTCCTCAATGACGCTAATCCCCTGCCCGAGGAGGGTGTAGAACTCAACGACGATTTTGCCGGTGAGGGAGAGGACACGCAGGCTGAGGAGGAAGTTAATACTCTGGAGAATCAGCTGGCTGAGACTCAGGCCGCTCTCGAAAAGGAGAAGAAGGAGTATATGTTCCTTATGGCGGAGTTTGACAACTTCCGCAAGCGCACGATCCGCGAGAAATCGGAGATTATCCGCAATGCCGGAGAGAATGTCTTCAAGGGACTGCTCCCGATACTCGATGACTTCGAGCGCGGCTTGAAAGCTGCCGAGAGTGCTACCGACGTGGCCGGTGTGCGCGAGGGTATGGAGCTCATCTATCAGAAGCTCAAAAAGTATATGGAGCAGAACGGTGTCAAGGAGATGGAGACCACAGGTGCCGACTTCGATGCCGACTCGTCTGAGGCTATCGCCACGATCCCCGCTCCCAACGAGGAGAGTAAGGGTAAGGTCATCGACACCGTCGAGAAGGGATATAAGATCAACGACAAGGTGCTCCGCCATGCCAAAGTGGTGGTAGGACAGTAAAAACCGTAAGCCATGGCAGAAAAGAGAGATTATTATGACGTGCTGGGGGTGGCAAAAAACGCCTCAGCCGATGAAATAAAGAAGGCCTATCGCAAGATGGCCATAAAATATCATCCGGATAAGAATCCCGGAGATAAGGAGGCCGAAGAGAAATTTAAGGAGGCCGCGGAGGCTTATGACGTGCTCAGCGATGCCGAGAAGCGCCAGAAATATGATCAGTTCGGTCACTCGATGGGTCCCCAGGGATTCGGGGGTGGCGGCGGCTACGGCGGTTTCCGCGGCTTCGGAGGGGGCGGCATGAGCATGGAGG
>CAMWHX010000190.1 GCA_947174155.1 uncultured Porphyromonadaceae bacterium | reverse complement strand
ACCGAGATCTACACCTATTAAGTCGTCGGCAGCGTCAGATGTGTAAAAGAGACATATCTCACACATAGAAGATGAGGCCCGCCAGGAAGAGACAGACGCGCTGAAACGCGAGGTAGATGAGGATGCCCACGTCGTCAGCCGATACAGTGTCTTCCACCGTTTCCTGGCCCGTCGGGATTGAGTTTGCAGATTGGAGACACAACGAGGAGAGGCGCGATATCGCGCCTCTCCTCGTTGTGCATAAATTCCCGCCCCGAGTTCCCGGTTGAGCGGGTCAGGCCCCGCTCTTCCATGGCGGCATGCGCAGCTCGTTATCAGTTATAAAAAAGAGAGGGGCCTTGACTTGCGTCTCGGCTCCTCTCGGATCAGTGCGTGGTATGAATACCTTATGTTTTTTTACTTGTAGTGTCTTTTCTCATCGGGACATGAGTTCCCGAAATTCTTTCTATAATCCTCCTCCAGGGTGATTTCGGAAGAGAGTGTCGGATCTTATCAGAGGTTGATCTTCACACCGACCTGCAAGAGGCCCTGAGCGCCGAAACCGAGTTCACCGAAGAGGTTGACGGCGTTGGAGATTGCATACTGGGCACCGACGGGGTTAACCTGGAATGCGCAGTAAGCCTTATTGTTGCTCCAATCATCATTGGCCATATGGGAGATGTCTACACCGATACCGGCCTTGGCATACATTCTCAGATTGCCGTTGCGATAGTAGTCATAGCGACCGTTGAGCATGATGACATGATAGTAAGCGTGGCCGTCACCATGTTTGAAGTCCTGACTGGAGAAAGTGTAGGAGGGACCGATCCACAACTTCGGAGCCACGTTGAAGTTCACACCGGCGGTGACGGCACCCCAGGCGTTGTCGGTCTTGATGCCATGAGACATGTCCATGGCGTCCATCTGAGTGTAACCACCATATGATATAGTGAGGTCAGCCGGGGTCTTGGCAGATGCGGCTGTAGCTGCAAGTGCTACCAGGCCGAGGGTGAGTAAAGTCTTCTTCATAGTCTTGTGTTTTAGATAGTATTAATGTGGAGAGGGGAGCGAGGAGTCTCTCGCATTCTCTAAACATATAACAATCCCCCGCGTGTATGGTTCAAAAAGCGGGGGACTGCAAATCTGAAATCTCACGACGGTCCTCACAAATCACTCTCCGGATGAATCCTGTGACTGCTCGCGCATCATTCGCTGCCACTTACGGTAACCGAACCAGGCCACGACTGTATAGACTGCATAAAGGGCTGCGTAGAAATATATCTCCTTATAAATATACAGTCCGACACAGACCGCATCGACCACGATCCAAGCCAGCCACTGCTCCAGATATTTGCGTGCGAGCATCCAGCTGGCAACTATACTCAGCGCTGTGGTGAAGGAGTCGGCCACCGGCACCGTGCTGTCGGTCAGATAGGCGAGGATAAGGAATAGAGCCCCCCATATTGCAAGGAAGGCTGCCGATGCTCCCGCCAGTCTGATCCCTCTCAGATGAGAGATATGCAGCGGTTTCTCGGTTTTCTCCGGACGACTCGACCGGGTCCAGACTATCCATCCATAAATGGCTATGACGAAATAGTAGATATTGATGGCGAAGTCGGCATAAAGCCCTTTGCTGAAATATATCCACATCGAGATCGTCGGCATCACGATAGATGCCAACCACAGTTTGGAGTCCGCATGGTATTCCCACCACAGATACAGTAGACCGACGATAAGTCCGAGAATCTCGATATACACTTTTAGCGACTTTTCAGAGGTGTGAAGTATCAGAACGTCAGCGTCACGTTGGCCAGAACGTTGGTAGTGGCCTGAGCCGCATATCCGGCATAGCGGTATATCACGGGACGTCCATCTTCGAGATAGTATCCGGCACCGGCGTATCCATTGTTGAAGTACTTGGCATCAAAAAGATTGTAGATCGTGAATCCGAGTCGTAACTCTCGCACGGAGGGAATCTTCTTGAAAGTGTAACCGAGCGACAGGTCTGTCACGAAATAACCGTCAAGCTTAGCCTCTGCGGAACGGGCATTGTTCATATACTGGTCGGAGACATATCGGCTCACAAGAGAGGCATCGAAGCCCGACACCATGAAGTTGAATGAGTTGTGGAGCAGGAAGTCTGGAGAGAAAGCTATGGGAGTGTCACCGCAGTCGATGGTAATGGGGTTGGTCCACTCATCCTCATAGATATATTCCACGAAGTTCTTGATGCGGTTGCGCGACAGAGTGGCGCTGAGTTGCCACTCAAACCATTTAACGGGACGCAGGGCTCCCTGCAACTCTATACCCATACGGTATGAGTCCGGTACATTGACACTGAGAGGATTACCGGTATCAGAGAGCTGTCCGGTGACTACCAGCTGATTTTTATAATCCATCAGGTAGAGATTTACCCCGGCCGACCATAGTTGAGAGTCATAGGAGTACCCGAGTTCATAGTCAAACATCCGCTCCGCCACAGGGTAGTGCTGAGGATCGCTGTCAGTGAAGTTATCACGTGTCGGTTCCTTGTGGGCCACACTCCATGATGCGAAGGCTCTGTGTCCTTCGTTGTTATAGGTTAGGCCGACCTTCGGATTGAAGAAATTCCACTTGCGGTCAATATCGAGTATGGCCATTCCGTCGGTATTCCAGTCGAAATTGTCGCTTATACCGCGTATGGTATAATCAATGTGCCGGAACTGCAGGTCGCCATAGACCGACAACCCGTGGGCGATGGCATAATCGGCACGCAGGAAGATATTGGCATCAAACTTTCGGCCCGTGTTATCGTAGTACCGCTGCAACGG
>CAMWHX010000189.1 GCA_947174155.1 uncultured Porphyromonadaceae bacterium | reverse complement strand
ATATAGAGCCGCTCGAAGTCGAGAGTGGTCAGTATGTCGGAGTTCATCACCAGCCCCTGCGGCTGAGTGAGACCCTGCACGAGGCTCAGGCTTCCCATCGTGCCGAGTCGCTTCGGCTCCTCTACGCAGGTCACCTGCGGAGAGACACCGTTCTCCCGGTCGCGGGTGAAGTGGTCTGTGAGTTGCTCTTTAAGATAGTTGACCGTCACCCATATATGTCGTATGCCATTGGCGGCGAGCTCATCGACGTTATAGTCTATGATACACTTCCCTCCGACCCTTAGCAGCGGCTTCGGAGTGTCGAGAGTGAGGGGTCGCAGTCTCTCGCCTCGTCCGCCGGCCATCAGGACGGCATCAATCGGGAGGATGGCCCGCTGACGGCGCAGGTCGATGACTGACGTCACATACCCTTCGTATAGCACCGGTAGAAGGGAGATCCCACGCTTGCGCGCCTCGCGGATACGCTGACAGGGCACATCGTCATCACTCATCGCCATGAAGTGACTGCACATCAAGGCTCGGGCCGAAGTGCGCGTACCGGCTCCTCCGATGAGGGAGCGGCGTATGTCGCCATCGGTCATGGTGCCTATCATGTGTCCGTCATCATCTATGACGAAGAGGGTCATGTTGTCACCTGACAGACGGTTGAGCGCCACCAGACATTCGCGCAGCAGGGTTCCCTGCCACACTAAATGGGCACGGACCATTTCACGGGCCTGCGGTTCGACGCGCATCAGGGCTCCCTCAATGGCCGAAGTCGCTATATCCTCATCTCTCCTATGCGGGTATCCGGGTTGCAACTGAGAATCACTCATCCTTTATGTTGGTCAAAGTTTTTTTACTCGTACATACGTTCAATCTCCTTGGCATACCGGCGTGCCACCACATTGCGACGCACCTTCATGGTGTTGGTCACCTCGCCGTTGGAGACGGAGAAATGATTAGGTAGCAGCGTGATGCGTTTGATCTTCTCATATCCGGCGAGATCCTTCTGCACCTCGTCGATCTGCCGCATCATGAACTCTACTGTGCGCGGATCGGCCAGCAGAGCAGCCGTGTCGGGCGCAGTGATATTGTGGCTTTGGGCCCACTGGCGGATCTGCGACAGATTGGGGACCACAAGGGCTGTGACATACTTCCGCTGATCGCCGATGATGGCCACTTCGTCGATATATTTGTTTTCCGCTAAACGGCTTTCCAACATCTGGGGAGCGATATATTTGCCGTTGGAGGTCTTGAAGAGATCCTTGACGCGCTCGGTGAGCACGATAGAGCCGTCAGGCTTGAGATAGCCGGCGTCTCCGGTACGAAACCATCCGTCGTCGGTGAAGGCCTGAGCGTTGGCCTCCGGATTCTTGTAATAGCCCGGTGTCACCGTGGGCCCCTTGACTAAGATCTCGCCGCTGCCGTCGATCTTGACCTGCACACCGGGGAGGGGGAGGCCTACTGTGCCTATCTCATAATCAACTGAGCGGAAGCAACTAACGGTAGCTGTGGTCTCACTCAGACCGTAACCGATGACCACTTCGATCCCAACGGAGCGCATGAAGGTGGTGATACGGTCGCTCAGCGGAGCACCGGCGGTCGGGAAGATATTGGGATTGGGGATGCCGATGGCGTGACGCAGCAGAGAGAAGACCTTGCGGTCCCAGAACTGATACTCCTTTTCCAATAAGGAGGGAGCTTTGCGCCCGAGACGCACATAGTCGAGATTGCGACGGCGGCCGACGTTAAGGGCTCGTTTGACCATCTGACGCTGAAACCACGACATAGAGGCGATCTTTTCGCGCACACCGGCGTAAACCTTCTCCCAGAAGCGAGGCACGCAGCACATCAGGTTCGGTTTCACCTGCTGTATCGTATCCTGGATCACACGCGGATCATAATTGATCGCAATGCTGATACCCTTGGTGAGGCAGAAGAAGCACCAGGCCTTCTCGAAGATATGGCTCATCGGGAGGAAGGCCATCGAGAGGTCAGTGTCGCTGACCATATCGAGCATGTCGAGATGCATCTGCATGGCCGCGTCATAATTGGAGTGGGTGAGGGCTACACCCTTCGGTTCGCCGGTGGTGCCGGAAGTGTATATCAGGGTCGCCATATCCTCGGGGAGACCTCGCTCCGTGCGGGCAGCCACCTCATCGCGGATCTCCTGCGGAGCCTCCATGCCCAGGCGTACGACGTCATCCCAATGTATGGACACCGTGTCATCCTCTTCGAGTGTCATACCGTCATTCTTGAAGACTATGATAGCCAGGATCTTCTCGGGATGGCGCTTCCAGTAATTGTAGGCAAGTGGATATTGATGAGAGTCACCGACACATATGATGCGGGCTCCGCCGTTGGTGACTATGAAGTCAAACTGTTCCTGCGAACTGCTTGAGTACAGCGGGATACAGGCCAGCCGATTGCGAAACGCTCCGAACTCCGTGATGAGGATCTGAGGAGTGTTGGGGGAGCAGATAGCTATTGTATCCTTCTCCAGAACACCGAGGCGCGCCAGGGCATTAGCGGCGACGTCAACCTGTACGGCAAACTCCTCCCAGGATGTAGGAAGCCATTCTCCATCCTTTCGCCAGCAGAAGCGATAAGCCTCCCGCTGACCGTAACGCCGCCCTTGGGTGGCTATCATTTCGACTAATCTGTTTGCCATATATCTCTTTGTACTTCAAATTCGGTATTAACGGTACTCTCCCCTCCTTTAACCTTAACAAATTCAATCCGATTTCTCCCCAATACGCCCACAAATATTTCTCCCTGCCACCTCGGTTGCGGGAGGTATGGAGGTCTTTTCGGG
>CAMWHX010000188.1 GCA_947174155.1 uncultured Porphyromonadaceae bacterium | reverse complement strand
ATCGGAGAGCGGTGAGTGACGTCACCCATTGCAAAACCTTCATGATCGAGGGTGAAGAGCTCGATAACCGGGCCCTCTGTATCCACGTCGGCGCTGTCGTCATAACCGTAGACATAGAGATTCTCAAAGCTGCCGTTGGCCTCGACGCCATTGTCGGAGTAGGCGTAGTAGGAGATGAGGGCGGGGCTGAAATTGTTGGTTATCTCAGCCGGGAGACGGAGGGTCGCCTCCCAGAGGCCATTGCGCACCACTGTGCTCTCGGTCGCCAGACGTGTCTGACGGTCGTTGAACTCAAACACATTTCCACCCTGGTTGCCGTTGGTGGTCACAGTCGTCTCTGCATCAAAGAGCATAAGCTCGATGACACCATTGAAATCATCAGCTAGCGTGCCGTCAGGCTTATCAACAGTACCGGTCAGATGCACGACGCTCCGTGCCCCCAAGATAGTAGCATCCGCATCGGCAGGGGCATCATCGACTGTGAGGGTACGGGCCTGATAAGAGGGGCTGAACACACGGAGAGCAGGATCGGATAATAGGCAGAAGCTAAGCTTGTTGGTATCGTCCGTGAGGTTCTTACCCTCAACCATGACATCACCAATTCGCTGGGGTGTCCCATCGGAAGCACGTGCGAAAATACGTCTCGAAATATTTTCGGAGAGTTTACCGTTACGATCTATGGAAACGGAACGGGAGGGTATGAGGCCACCAATAATACCTGATGTGGGATTAAGAAAGAGAATCTCACCTCCACTCAACTCATCAGCATCCCAGCGTGCAAACTCGCATGTGGCTGCATAAAGGAAGGGGAGACGCTCATTGCTGAACGAATTGATATGATCCCATGTGAGGACTTTCTCATGACTCCAGCCTGCAGGGTTGGCGTGGCCGATATAAGTGATAAATCCTACACCCTCGTCCCACGTGCGCAGCAGACGCTCAGTCACATCAGGATAAGTGTCTCCGGCAGCTGTCGGCACGAGGTCATAAGCATCAAAGTAGAGTAAGTCATATACGTGACTGCGTCCCTCCTTTGTGCTGCGCATCCACCGATAACATGCCATGCTCTGAGTGATGTGAGCGTCCTCCTTATCATCTGCAATCATCATCATACGATTACGCCACGACCCATATTCAGGATTCTCAACATAGTTGATTATTTTGTCAGCCATGATGTTGGCTTCCGACAGACTGCGTACCGGAAGTCGGCCCACGGCCACGTGAATCTTGGGATGGGTGGTCGAGGCCACATTATGATCCAACATTCCGATGAAATCGTCAGTAGAATATGATGAAGTTTCACCAACTCCGTCTGACTGCCAGATAGGTACACGCGGATAGCCGGCATTGCGCACGGTGGCCGTCTTCATCTTATTGTCGTAGGTGGGACGACTCATTATAAGACAATACTTGGCCTGAGGAGTTCCCTCTCCGGCCTCGGCGGCGCGCACCTGCCACATCTTAAGCATTTTGCGGAAGGCACCGACATCGGCAGAGCCTGAGGTGAATTCGTTGTAGATGCTCTCGGGAGTCAGCACGTGAACCACCATCCCGTCCACACGGCGGTGCATATCGGCTATACGCTCGGAGGCGGCCATATACTCAGCCGGGGAGATGATGACCATATCGGGAGTCGGGAGAGAGTGGATATCCTGATTGGAAATTTTGCCAGCCGGGACAACCGACATCTTGACCTGCGAGGGGTTGAACGCCACATACTCGCGGTAGCCGGAGGTACCGGGGGAGAACATCAGCTTCGATCCCGAGCGGGTGAATGTCAGGGGGCAGGGTGCGCCCGGATCGGTGACATCCCACAGCTGAGTCTCATCCGTGCAACCCTCCACCACGTAGACAGACAGGGGATCCATATTATCATAGAAATGCAGCTGTCCATCCCTTAGACGCAATGCGCGCTCATATTCCACCTCAATCCAGTCGAGACGGACAAAAGATACGGTTCCGGTCGCGGAAACGGAAATCCCTATATTGAGACGATCCGAGTTACACGACACAGTCTTGCGGCTGTTATTGGAGGCCATGAAACTTTTGCTACCGGTCGGTGTGATATTATCGGGTGAAAACTGTTCTCCGTTAGCTGTGACTGTGAAGGTGCCGGTCCCGTTGCTTGAACGATTGGATCCGATCTGAACATTGACCGCAACCTTGTCACCGACATTGTCGGGGAGCTTGAAGGAGAAGGCTCTGCTGGCCGATGACCGGAGATCCTCCCCCAAGAGAGTACGCCCCGAGTTGGAGGGAGCGAAGATATCCTCCTCGTGAAGAAGATGAGCGCGAAATGTGGTTACCTGCATCGGACGGTCGGTGCTTCCACCGGCGACGGGTGTGAAGTCAGGCACCTCCCCCGGATCGGCGTCCGACAGAAAGTAGTAGCTCTCCTCGCAGTAGGGGTGCATGGTGTGGGAGTGGTGACTATCCCATAATCTCCACGAGATATGGTCTGTGCCGTAGAACACTATACCGGCGGGTGTCGTGACACTCGGCTGCAGAGGGAGATCGTCGGGGAGACCGGCGGGGAAATTCTCGGGCACCATGCGCCCGCCAAAACCATAAACACGTGTTTTGGCCGGATCGAGACCCTGCGCTTTAAGTTGGGCACGGGTGATGAGGTGCATACCCGTTCCGGTGGTCTTGATGCGCACCCAGCGACCCGAAGCGAGACGCGAGGAAGTGGCGTAATCAGCCGCCGAGACAGCGGCCAGCACCCGGGGTGTGACACCCGGAAGGAGTGTGCATATAACGAAGCTCACCGCGATCAGGAAGCGGCGGATGGAGTTGCTCATATGTATATGGAGG
>CAMWHX010000187.1 GCA_947174155.1 uncultured Porphyromonadaceae bacterium | reverse complement strand
GTTCCTCATCGTCATCATCGGTGTGGCCCTGCTCGCCTTCATTGTCGGTGACGCCCTCACCAACAGCCGCAACCTCTTCGGCGACCACACGACCGTCGCCAAGGTAGGGGATCAGAAGATAGACTATCACGATTATGTGCGCAAACGCGAGGAGCTCAACCGCCGCCTCGAAGCTGCCCGTGCGCAGAATCCGGCTCAATATGCCAACTTCGACACCCAGCTGCTCTCGCAGATGGCTCTCGATGAACTCATCTCCACTCAGCTCCTCGATGCAGCCGTGGATAAAGCCGGCATCCGCACAAGCCCCTCCCAGCTTCGCCACTACATCATCGACCAGCCCGTCAACCAGGAGTCTCTGGGCAATATCATCCGTCAGCTCAACGCTCAGGGTCTGAGTGTCAGCACTCCCGGCCAGGCATACGAGGTGATCTTCAACCCCACCCGCAACGGCCTGACAGAAGCCCAGGCCGAGCCCTTCCGCCGCGCATGGGTGGCAATGGAAGAGGAGACCAAGCAGCTCGTCAGCCGCAACACCTATCAGCGCCTCCTATACGGCACCATCAAGGCCAACGACCTCGACCGCAAGGCTCTCTATAATGACTACGTGGCCACATCAGCCGTGCGCCTCGCCTACCGCCCCTACGGCCAGCTCGACGAGAAGGAGTATCCCGTGAGCGACGCCGAGATCAAGGCCGCTTATGAGGCCGACAAGTCTGACTATCGCGTCGAAGAGCCCACCAAGGATATCAGCTTCATCGCCGTGCAGGTAGCCCCCTCCCCCGCTGACCGTGCCGAAGCCCGCCAGATCGCCCAGAAGACTCTCGCAGCCCTGCGCGACACCACCGGCCAGCTCCCCGCTTCCCTCAAGAAGGAGGGTGTCGCAGCCCAGCACGTACAGAAGCGTCTGAGCGACGTGCAGAACTCCCAGGTAGCCGCCTACGTCAAGACCGCTCCCCGCGACAGCGTGAGTCTGGTGACCGACAACATGCGTGGATTCACCATCGTCAAGATGGGACGCCGCTCCACTGAGGTTGAGTCCATCGACCTCAATATCGTGCAGGTAGCCGGCGCCACGCTTCCCGCCCGCGTCCTCGCCCGCCTCAACTCCGGCCTGGCTGCCGACTCCCTCTCGAAGGTATTCTCTGCCGACAGTGTGATGGCTCAGCTCAACCAGCCCCTCCCCCTCTTCGACAAGAACGGCCGCACCTCCGCTCTCGACGCTGCCCAGCTCGATACACTCCGCGCCGCCGGTGGCCGCTATGTGCAGCTCGTCTCCACTCCGCAGGGAAGCGTGCTTGCCAAGATTGTCAAGGAGTCCGATCCCGTCGAGATCGTGGAGTATGATGAATACACCTACGACCTCAACCCCTCTACCAAGACTCTCAACGACGAGCGCAACAAACTCGAGAAGTTCCTCGCCGAAAACAACACTACCGCCAAGCTGACCGCCAACGCCGCCAAGGCCGGTTATACCCTCCAGAACTTCCAGCTGACCTCCTCCTCCCCCGCCGTGCCCCGCATGGCCGGCTATAACCAGTATTACCCCGAGAGCCGTCAGGTCGTGCGTTGGGTGATGATGGATGGCAAACCCGGTGAGGTGAGCGGTATATACGAATCCAAGGACGCCCACTCTCCGGCCCTCTACGTGGCAGCCGTCGAGTCCGCATACGAGGACTTCGTACCCGTGACCAACAAGGAGGTGAAGGCCGCCCTGACCGCCAAGGTGCGCCGCGACAAGGCCGGCGACGCTATGGTCAAGAAGTATCAGGCAGCCGGCAAGGACCTCGCCTCCGTAGCCAACGCCATGAGCGTCGAGCCCCGCGAGATTCCCGGATTCCGCTTCGGTCGCGGCGGCGGTGTCAACGACGCCAAGACCATGGGCAAGATCGCAGGCACCAAGCCCGGCACTCAGATGATCATCGTCAAGGGTGACGACGGTGTCTACGCCTACGTGGTCGAGAGCAACAACACCGAGACTCTCCCCTACAACGAGGCCTCCTACGAGCAGCAGTACTTCCAGCTCATCAATCCGCAGATGGATCAGATGCTCCGTGGCGCCAAGAAGATCAAAAACAACGCCTATAAGTTTGAGGGTGGCGAGTAATCCCCATCCCCTGAAAGCCTGAATCGGGCCGGCCCCCGCGGCGGGAGGCCGGCCCGATTCACCTTATCACAAGAATCGAGATTAATCGGGAAAAACCGACCCGTCCCCGATTAATCGAGAAAATCCTGATTAATCCTGACTAATCTCGATAAATCGGGACCAAAAGCGAAGCCCCCTCAAATCCCAATTCAACATTCAAAATTCAAAATTCAACATTACAAATATGTCTCTTCCCCCGATAATCGGCATGGACCTCGACGAACTCCAAGGCGTAGCCGCACGCGGCGGCATGCCCCGCTTCGTCGGTCGCCAGCTCGCCGAGTGGATATATGGCAAGAAAGCTACCGACTGGGAGCAGATGGTCAATATCTCCAAGAAAAACCGTCAGTGGCTCGCCGAAAACTACACCATAGGGCGCCAGGCCCCCGCGTCTGCCGTCCGCTCCTCTGACGGCACTGTCAAGTATCTCTTCCGCACACCCGTCGGCCCCATCGAATCGGTCTATATCCCGGATCGCGACCGCGCCACGCTCTGCGTCTCCTCGCAGTCCGGATGCAAGATGAACTGCTACTTCTGCGGCACCGGCAAACTCGGATTCAAGGGTAACCTCTCAGCCGCGCAGATCATCAACCAGATCCTCTCCATACCACCGGCTCCCGTACCCGGCCACGAACCTATGACCGAACTAACCAACATCGTCTTCATGGGTAT
>CAMWHX010000186.1 GCA_947174155.1 uncultured Porphyromonadaceae bacterium | reverse complement strand
ATCTAACCCCAGATTCAGGATCTTTTTCAGATTCATCTTCGCCGAGGCTAAGTTACTCTCCGACTGCACCAGGTTGTATTGATCCTGAGCCATCTGACTCTCGATCTGGGCTACATCAACCTTCGAAGATCGCCCCGCCTCCATCAGACGGCGGGCGCGGTCTGCCTGTGACGTGCTCACTTCGAGGGTCTGGCGGGCTATCTCGACCGCCTCACGGGCGTAGAGGATATTTAGGTAAGCCGACAACACACCGACCGTAATCTCTTTTATCGCGTCATCCCCCGAGAGGCGTTGCTGTTCGCGCAACAGACGGGCGGATTCGAGACGATACTTGCGCACGTTTCCCTCCCACACTGTCCAGCCGGCGCTGATGCCATAGGAACTGTTGTAGGTATTAGCTTGACGCAACCCGGTAGAAACCGGATAATTGGTGAAACTCTGAGAGGTATTGAATCCTACCGTCGGGAGCCACGCATCCTTGGCTACGCCGACATCCTGCTCGGCTTGAAGCATCTCCAGAAGGGCGGAGCGCACCTGAGTGCTGTTGGCTACGGCATACTCCATGCAGTCGTTGAAGCTCCAAAGGGTGGGGAGCGCGGCGGGAGCCGAAGCAGTCACGTCAGAGGGTGTGACGGAGTCGAAATCTATGACCGGGACAGCCCCGACTCCGATGGTAGATGCTAACAGAGTCACAAAGGCCGTCATATGGCGTAGTTTTATATACATTTGTTATGTTTAAGTGGATATTCGATACCCGATTATAGATGTTTGACATGAATAATAGTAAGAGGTTGCATTCGGTATTACTTAAAAAAGCTTAATAAACGCGTGATTTGTGACCAAAATGTAATAATTTGCGTGCAACCGCCGGACGAAAGGCAGTGTTAAGGAGATATAAAAACCTTCTACTATGAACTACACACTGAAAACACTATGCGCGAGTGTCGTGATGGCACTGACGACGGGTATCTGTTTCGCCCGGGAGGGTGAACGGCCCCTGCCAGTCGATTCAGTCGTTGTCGCCGAGACGGCTGATGAGTCTGTGGAGCTAAAAGCTGCTAATGATTCCGTAGAGGTTTCAGAAGAGATAATCGACATTGAAAGCGCAAGCTACGAGTATAAGCCCGGGTGCAACCCCGATTCACTCGCACTCAGAAGCAAGATACTCGCCGAGCGTCCCGGAGCGAAAGTGCCCAATATATATTTCATGCCCTATTCACGTACTGCGAGCTATAAGGACTGGAAGCGCCTGTGGATCAACACGGGCACGCTGGTCGGGGCCTACGTAGGAGCCTTAGCCGTATTGGAATGTCTCCCCGAAGACGCAACGTCGTGGAATCGTGCCGAGATACGCAACGTCCCCCTGTTTAAGCGGTGGTACAACCACGTCATCAAGGAGGGACCCGAATGGGACCATGACAAGTTCCTCTTCAACTATGTCCTTCACCCCTATGCCGGAGCGGCCTACTTCATGTCGGCTCGTTCGTGCGGCTTCAACTTCTGGCAGTCGCTCCTTTACAGCAGCATCATCAGCACCGTAGGGTGGGAGTTTGGCATCGAAGCCTTCATGGAGCGCCCCTCGATCCAGGACATCTTCATCACCCCCTTGGTCGGAAGTGTGATCGGAGAGTGTTTCTACAACGTGAAGCGCTATATCGTGCAGCACGGCTACACCCTGTGGGGCTCGCCGGTGTTAGGCAACATCGTAGCCTTCATCTGCGATCCCGTCAACGAAGTCATCGGCCTGATCGCAGGCAATCCCTGCCGAAAGGATATCAAGTATCTGAAGGAGCGCGGCTTCAATCTGAGCAGTTGCCCGTGGCACATGCGCGACTCATGGGGCCTCGGCAGTGCATACGGCATACAGGTTAGTCTGGAATTTTGAATTGCACTGCAATTCAAAATTAGTGATTGGTGATTAGTGATTGGTAGAGATTATGTTGAATAGGATGATAGGGTAAAAGAATCCGGATATTTTATGGAATCTGTTGTGGATATTCCGGATTTTTCGTAATCTTGCATTAGAACCCCGCGATATGTGGTGCCTCGGAGGAGGAGTTACACCGGGTGTCGGGTGGTTCGTTTACATATGAAAGGCGTATACGGCGCTTTATTTCTTGGCCTTCAAAACGTAGGAAATTTTGAATTTACTGTCAAGAATGAAGCAATAGTAGACGCCCGTGGGTACGTCTATGTATTTCTGACTCATTCCTTGTAGGGAGTGGGTTAGATAGCATATACATACATCGCGGGGTGATTCTACCATTGCTTGTTCCACAGTAATGGTTTCCTACGACCCTGAAGGCGGAATGAGCAAGGTGTGGCTCCCGCTTTTCTTTTATACCCCTTTATGTTGCCATTTGGAGTCAATGGCTGCCGAAGCTGATGGCTCGAATATTTGACAATATAGATTTGAAGTTCACGCAGGGACTTCAGGACATAATAACGAACACCGGTGTTAAGCGTGTCGACTTCTGTGTAGGATATTTCAACCTGCGCGGTTGGGACTTGGTTATAGACCAGATTGACCAGCTCCCGGGAGACTTTGTCGAAGAGGAATCTCATAATGAACCTCAATTTCGAGTCTGCCGATTGCTAATCGGGATGCACCGGCCACCGGAGGAATTGACCCGCTGGCTCTACTCTAATGAGGACAGGACACCGGACCCGGAGTTCGTAAGAAGTCAGAAAGTAAAAATCGCCCGTGAGTTTCGCAAGCAATTACAGCTCGGCCTGCCGACTAAGAAAGATGAGCTGACATTACGTAGGTTATCCCGGCAACTTAAAGAGGGTAAGGTTTGTGTAAAGTTATACCT
>CAMWHX010000185.1 GCA_947174155.1 uncultured Porphyromonadaceae bacterium | reverse complement strand
TCGGGGGCTGGGATTTGTGTATATGGCACTGTTCTGGGGCTGACCGTGAGGGTCAGCCGCAGACAGCGTCGGCACTTTGAAAGAAGATTCCGGTGTTGTCTTGTCACCGGCGGTTTCAAATTGGTGTCAGGTCTTGTCAGGTATTATGGTCTCGTTTGGAGCAAGATGATTCGTCGTGGTGTCGGGTCGTGTCAGGTATTATGGTTTAACAGCATTGAACGTGAAAGTGCAAGAGACATTCGCCTTGACGATAGGCAGGTTAAGTATATGGATGAAAGCTGAAATAATCCAATGATGATGTGGTTGGTCTGTCAAGTATTCCGGTCGGCGTTATGCGGCCGGTTATGGGCACACAGTGCAAATGGGGTTCCCTTCCCTCTCCGGGGGGCGTTCAGGGATAAGCCGATATGCAATATCCCTGAGTGCCGTAGTGATTGATTATCCTTGTTTTTTATGTTTGCAGTAATCCTCGTAGTAGCCGTCAAGGATGGAGCGGATAGCATCGCCAATCTTGAGGTACTCGTTTTCGTCCAGATTGGCCAGAGAGGCTCTTACCGACCAGGCCGGGCCGTTGAAGCCGCTGCCGTTGAGGAGCACTACGCTGTTCTCCTTGGCCAGACGCATGACGGGATCGAGGGGCTCGTAGTTCTCTTTGAGCCAGTCGCAGAACTCCTTGCCGTAGATCTCCTCACCCCACACCATGAGGTCAATCTCGCTGTAATATCCTACGCGCAGGGGATCCTTGCGCAGGCGGAATCCGGTGCCTTTCCAGAGGGCATCAAGGCGGTTGGCGATCATGGATTGCATCTTGCGCTTGTAGAGGTCCTCGGTGTCGAGCAGACACATAGCCGAGAAGAGGGTCATCTGGATCTGCTGAGGAGTAGAGAGACCTGCTGTGTGATTGAGTGCCACAGCGCGGGAGTCGGCTACCAGACGATCGATAAATTTCAGCTTCGAGGGATCCATGCACAGAGAAGCATATCGACGGCTGAGGTCTTCCAGTTCCTCGGGAGTCTCCTCCGAGATAAGACGGTCAAAGAGGTTATCCTTGGCAGCAGCTACGACCGCGAGACGCCAGCCGGTGGCACCGAAGTATTTCGAATAGGAGTAGACGCAGAGGGTGTTATAGGGGAGGACATACATCAGCGACTTGAAATCCTTGGCAAAGGTGCCGTAGACATCGTCGGTGACAATCATCAGATTCGGATTGTCGTGGCGCACGATATCCACCAGACGGGCCATGTTCTCGTCGCTCATGCGGAAACTTGGCGGATTCGAGGGGTTGACCAGGAACACCAGTTTTACGTTGGGATCACGCAGCTTGTCAAGCTGAGCGTCGCTATACTGCCATGTATGGTGGCCCGTGGCGTCGAGCTGGTCGGCACGCACGTCAATGACATTGAAGTCGTATCGGTCCAGCTGAGGAATCTCGATATAAGGCGTGAAGATAGGTGTCATCAGTGCTACCGTATCCCCCTTTTTGAGCAGATGGTTGGCAGATAGGGAGTTGAAGATATAGCACATGGCAGCCGTTCCTCCCTCGGTAGCGAAATAATCATACTCGCGGCCAAACCCTTCGGCATGATTACCCATCTCCTGAGCCATGTATGCGCCTACAATCTTCTCGGTGTTTTCGAGGATACGGGGAGGTGTGGGGTACTGGTCACCGATGATGCCGTCGGCCCACTCGAAGGCCAGGTCATTGACATCAATACCTAATTTCTTCTCGGCATAATCCAGAGTCTCCGAGAGTAGACGCGCACCGCGACGCGAGGCGTTGTCGCGCAGGAAATCGCGCAGACGCTGCCCGATACCCTCCGATTCCGGCATACCGGCCACGCCCGGTTTCATATACATCTCGTCGCGAGCCTCCTGCACGGCCCAGGTGCCGAGCAGGAAGAAGGCATCACGCGGAGCCGTGGCTATCCAGTTGGGATTTCCCCGGCCGGCGTTAAGGTATGTGGCAGTGGATATGCGGGCATCATGCTTGGCAAGCTTGATGAGGGTATTCTTGATTTCAAACGGACTCATCTTTTCGAGTTCGCGTTCGTATGCTTTCAGAGAGTCTGTGTTGTTCATAGTCGTATCGTGTGTTTTTAAGCACCGAGGCCCCGGGAATCGAGATTATCGCTGTGGACCTGAGGCACCGTTATCTTCATAACGATTGCCGAGGGCGGGTGGTTCGATTATTTTTATTACTTTTGTATTCTGAATTGCAATTTTTGTGACATGGTGCTCTCAGATGCTATCCTGCCGGATGCGACCCGGAGCCCACTTCAATCAGATACCGAAACAGATATGGCCGTCAAAGCAGCTCTTATAGACATGGATGGAGTCTTGTATGACTCGATGAAATATCACACGCTGGCCTGGCAACAGATGATGCGTGAATATGGGGTGGAGTGTGACCGCGATGAGTTTTACCTCTACGAGGGTATGACCGGAGCGGCCACTATAGACCTGATTTTTCGCCGTGAGCGCGGACATGGCGTCAGTGAGGAGCAGGTGAGGGAGATGTATCACCGCAAGACGGAGCTCTTCAACCAACTCGGACGCAAGGAGATCATGGCCGGTGCCCGCGACATGATACGAGCCTTACAGAAGATGGGCGTGAAGACAGTGCTTGTCACGGGATCGGCCCAGGGCTCACTGCTCGGTCGTCTCGATGAGGACTATCCCGGAGTGTTTCCCGTCGGACGCCGTGTGACGGCCCTCGATGTCACCCACGGCAAACCCTCCCCCGAACCCCTGTCTCTTCTACACCTCTCCGAGCCCACGACACGTAGAGGCATCTCGGTTGCCGTCTTCTGCTTGAAAAAAA
>CAMWHX010000184.1 GCA_947174155.1 uncultured Porphyromonadaceae bacterium | reverse complement strand
CACCCTTGTAATTGTCTGTCACCCAGTAGCCGTGCCACCAGACGTTGCCGTCGACATTCGGGAGTTCGCGCGAGAGCTTGATCTTGGTGTAGAGCTCATTGGTGCGGTGAGCCTTAGGATCGGGTGAGTCCATTGTGCGTTTGGTGTCCTGACCGATGTAGAGCTGCACGTCGGGATTCTTCACGGCGTCGTTCCACCATTTGGCCAACGTGCGGCTCGGGGCCACTTTGAGGTCAAGGCTCCAATAGAGCTGAGGCGCAAGATAGTCGATCCATCCCTTGTCGGCCCAGAGGAGCACGTCGGCATAGAGGTCGTCATAATTCTGCAAACCGTTGGATGCCGATCCGCGAGGATCGGAAGACTTGTTGCGCCAGATGCCGAAGGGGGAGACGCCGAAGCGCACCCACGGTTTGGTGCTCCGGATCGTCTTATGTAGTTGCTCGATCAGGAGGTCCACGTTATGGCGACGCCAGTCGTTGCGCGACATATCGCCCCCAAACTTATCGTAGCTCAGATCATCGGCGTTAAACCTCTTCCCGTTGGCGGGATAGGGGTAGAAGTAGTCGTCGATATGGATCGCGTCCACATCATAGCGCTTGGTTATATCTTCCACGACCTTGCAGATATAGTCACGGTTTTCGGGATATGCCGGATCGAAGAAGGTCTGCCCGTTGAACTTGACGAACCTCTCGGGATGTTTCCTCGAAATGTGATCGATCGGAAGAACCTCCTTGGCGTCGGATGTGACCCGGTAGGGATTCAGCCACGCGTGCAGCTCCAGACCGCGCTTGTGAGCCTCCTCGATGGTGAATTCCAGCGGGTCCCATTCCGGAGTCGGGGCTTTGCCGCGGCGCCCCGTCAGCCAGGTCGACCAGGGTTCGATGTCGGAGCGATACATGGCGTCGGCCGTCGGGCGCACTTGAAAGATCACGGCGTTGCAGCCGGCCTGTTTCAGCTTGTCGAGCTGCTGACGTATGTAAGTCTGAGCCTCGGCGGTCGAACGGTTTCGATACTGGTTTTGGCCTATGACATGAAGCCAGGCTCCCCGGAACTCTCGTTTCGGGGAATCTACGGCTACGGCAAGCGCTGCCCACGAGAGCAGCGCCGCCAGAAGTATAGTCAGTTTCTTCAACTTATTTCAACTTATGGGATTCATCCCGCCGGGAGCGGGGAGAATCCGGGAAAACGGTTTAAGAATCAGTGATTGCGCAGAGCGGCAAGAGCAGAGTTAATCGCAGCGATCTTCTCGGTCGCGTCAGCTTTCTTCTTGCGCTCCAAAGCGACTACTGCCTCCGGAGCCGAAGATACGAAGCGCTCGTTGGCAAGCTTCTTTTCCACTCCGGCCAGGAATCCGGTGTAGCGTTTGAGATCGGCTTCCAGTTTGGTGATCTCGGCCTCAACGTCGATGCTTCCTTCAAGTGGTATGGCATACTCCACAGCGCCGGCGATGAAGGAGGCGGCGGTCGGCGACTTCTCGGTCACGGCGACGATATCCTCGATGCCACCCATCTTGCGGATCACGGCGTCGAGTGTAGCGTCGTGAGCCCCCTTGACGTGGAGCGTCAGGGGATCGCGCTGAGGTATCTGGCGCTGCTTGCGGATAGTGCGGATGCCCGCCACGACCTCTTTGAGATGCTCGAAGCGCGACAGCACTTCGGCGTCATACTCGGCAGCCTCCGGGAGGTGGGCATACATGATGCTCTCCCCGTCGCGACGGTCATAGAGATGCTGCCACAGCTCCTCGGTGATGAAGGGCATGAAGGGGTGGAGCATTTTGAGCAGCGTGTCGAAGAAGTCGAGAGTAGCGTCGAAGGTAGTGCGGTCTATGGGATGGCCGTAGGTAGGCTTGACCATTTCGAGATACCAGGATGAGAACTCATCCCAGAAGAGTTTGTAGACGGCCAGCAGGGCCTCCGATATACGGTATTTACCCATCAGGTCCTCCATCTCGGCCAGTGTGGAGGAGAGGCGGGCCGCACACCCCTCCACTGCTAAGCGGGCTGCTTCGGGCTGAGCTTCGGCGTCGGAGACCTCCCAGCCCTTGACGAGACGGAAGGCGTTCCAGATCTTGTTGCAGAAATTACGACCCTGCTCCACCAGCGCGTCATCATACATGATGTCGTGACCGGCGGGAGCGGCGAGCATCAATCCCATACGTACGCCATCGGCACCGAACTTATCGATCAGTTCCAGCGGATCGGGGGAGTTGCCCAGGGATTTCGACATCTTGCGACCCAACTTGTCGCGCACGATACCGGTGAAGTAGACATTATTGAATGGCTGCTTGCCGACATACTCATATCCGGCCATGATCATGCGGGCAACCCAGAAGAAGATGATATCGGGTCCGGTGACCAGTGTGGAGGTCGGATAGTAATAGTCGATCTCGCGGTTGCCGGGATTGTTGATACCGTCAAAGAGTGTGATGGGCCAGAGCCAGGAGGAGAACCAGGTGTCTAGTGCTCCCGGATCCTGAGTCAGTGCCTCCATAGGCATTTCGGGATTACCTGTGGCCTGACGGGCCTTCTCCAAGGCCTCCTCGGGAGTCGGAGCCACTACGAAGGCCTCCTTGCCGCTTCCTTCGTCATAGAAGTAGGCCGGGATGCGGTGACCCCACCAGAGCTGGCGGCTGATACACCAGTCCTTGATGTTTTCAAGCCATACGCGATAGGTATTCTTGTATTTCTCGGGCACGAAGCGGATGATGTCGTCCATCACCGGAGCGAGGCTCTGCTTGGCGAAGTGCTCCATGCGCACGAACCATTGCAGCGAGAGGCGGGGCTCGATGGCAACCTTCGTGCGCTCGGAGAGGCCGACATTGTTGACGTAG
>CAMWHX010000183.1 GCA_947174155.1 uncultured Porphyromonadaceae bacterium | reverse complement strand
GCGCGCGGCGCTCACTCCGTCTCCGACGCAATTGCCACGGCGAAGCGATCTCAGGCGGGCGAGAATGTCTTTCTCCTCGGCGCCGGAGAGATATACCACCAGGCTATCCCTCTGGTCGACTGTATGGAGGTCACTCACGTCTATGAGGATATGGAGGAGGCCGACACCTTCTTCCCGGACTTTGCTCCGGAGGATTTCGTCCTGACTCATAGTGAGGAGACGAGAGCGACTGAGTCCGGTTTGAGGTACGCCTTCGAAAGCTACAAGCGCCGTGAAGATAGTCATTCTGAATAAGTCCGACCGTCGCGGAGGTGCGGCGATAGTCAGTATGCGTCTGATGGAGGCCCTGCGCGCCGAGGGTGTGGATGCCCGTATGGTCGTAGCTGAGAAGCTGTCAGACTCCCCATATGTCTCCGTCGCTGCACCTCAGTGGAAGTTGAAGAGCGCGTTTCTGGCTGAGCGGTTGCAGATATTCGTCAGCAACGGTATGCGCCGCTCCTCACTCTTTAAGGTCGATACAGCCTCCTACGGTGTGAATGTGCTGAATCATCCCTGGGTCAGCGAAGCCGACGTGATCATGCTCAACTGGATCAATCAGGGTTTTGTGTCCCTCGAAGGGATACGACGCCTGGGAGAGGCGGGGAAGAAGCTGATCTGGACCATGCACGATCTTTGGTGCATGACCGGGATATGTCACCACACAGGGGGATGCGAGCGATACAGACAGGAATGTGGCTCCTGCCACTATTTGAAAGGGGGACTGCGCGAGGATTATATCCGCGAAGCCATGGGGCCGGATCTCTCCCTGTTGGTGCATCGGCAGAAGCGGAAACTGTATGATGAGATTCCGATCAAGTTTGTCGCTGTCAGCAGCTGGTTGCAGATGCTTGCGCAGGAAAGCTCCCTGCTCGGAGGTAGGGATGTGGCCGTCATACCCAATGCCTTCGAGATAGGGGAGAGGGCTAAGAGAGCATCCGGGCGTGAGCGTCCCGCCGAGAAGGGGGAGGGGAAGATGCGGATCGTGATGGGAGCGGCACGCCTTGACGATGCGGTCAAGGGACTCCCGGTGCTCGTGGAGGCTACACGTATTTTGGCGCGTAAATATCCCGAGACGGCTGCTCGGACGGAATTGGTCACCTTCGGAGGAATCCGGGACCCTCACAACCTTGATGGCATAGGGATACACCATACCCATTTAGGTGAGGTCAAGGGGGAGGAGGCACTTGCAGATCTTTACGGTACAGCCTCCGTAGTGGTTTCCACCTCCGAATACGAGACCCTCCCCGGAACTCTGATCGAGGGACAGGCCTACGGTGCCATCCCGGTGAGTTTCGACCGTGGTGGCCAGCGTGACATCATAGACCCCATACCTGTCAACGATCCCGAGGCATGGAAAAATAGCCGGGGAACAGGATTCCTTGTCCCCTACACCTCCGACTTCAAAGCCGGAGCCGAGGCCATAGCAGATGCCCTGCACGCCGCGGTGTGTGTCTCCGGCCCCGCTATACGAGCCCGCATGCTCCAAAGCGTTAAGGATCACTTCATAGCCCGCGAGGTGGCCCGAGCCTACCTCCGCCTCTGTCGCTGATTAACCTACAATGTTACTCACTATCGTAAACCGTAGACGCTGCGGACCACGGCGTCACCTATCTGGTAATATCCGTAGGTGTTGGGGTGAAGACCGTTGGTGCCTATCAGTTCGGTGGCAGGGTTATACTGATTGACGGGAGTTTCTACCGCCGGCATATTGTTTTCCGAATCAAACTGAGCTGAAATATTCACAAACTCCGCATACTCCCCCAATTCGTCCGTCAATAGCTGATACGCCTTGTTGAGGTTGAGCATCGTGCGGCAGAGACCGTAACCGTCAGCATAACCCTCCCCCGAAGCTCCGTAGGAATTCCCTATCCCACCGTTGAGACTCGGAATCTGAAGCCCCATGATCCTCACTTTCGCCTCCGGATACTCTGAATGTAGCGTGTTGCAGAATTTACGCGCCGAAGATAGCAAGGCGGTGAAATCAGTCTGCCAGGGAATCACATCATTCCATCCCAAGAGGACATATACCACATCCACCTTGTCACCAGCATATTTCCGGGCATACGGACAGAAAGTCATACGTTTGCCGTCCCACAGCGGATTGGCAGATTCCGAGTAGTATGAGGTGTATGATAGAGTTGAGTCGCCCCTGCCCGAACTCTTGGTCAGTATCCCTGACTTGGAAACAGGTTTGTCAGACTTCTGAGAAACGTACATAAGGACGTTCCCCTGGCCGGCGGTGACATTCACCTCCTGCACGGTATACAGAATCCCCTTGCTGTCCACGTAAATAGCACCAACAGTGAGAAAATCGACATTTTCCACCTCAAAGCGTAAACCCGGTGATCCGGCACCGGTATAACTTGGCCAGTTCCAACCTCCGATACCGAAATAATGGGTGCCGAGATATTCTCTCGCACCGCAAAAATGCACGTTGTCAGGAAGGCGTGTATCAGCATGATTACACCACACACCACTCCCTGTCAGAGAGTCGCCGAAAGTCAGGAGATTGATTTCCTCGGTGCAACTTTTCGGTACGACCCGAATCACCGTAGAGGCATACCCGACTGTATTTCCGTTGTCATCACGCAGGGTGACAGAGAATGGTATATCCCCCACATCTTCCGAAGATGGAGTGAACTCAAAATAGCGTGGAAACTTCTTACCCCGGTCACACCTCACGAGAATATCATAGTTATAAGGATTGACAGCCCCGATCATTCCACGATAGAATAATTGAAGCGGCTCCCCCACGACGGCAATGATATGATCCGGAAGCACCACATCTATCACCCCGGGATACTCGATGGC
>CAMWHX010000182.1 GCA_947174155.1 uncultured Porphyromonadaceae bacterium | reverse complement strand
CCACTCCTGCCGGAAGTCGACCAGAGCCATATCGGCACGCTTTCCTACTGAGATCGGATCGGTATCCTTACCCAATATCCGGCGTGGATTTATACTCATCAGCTCTACAAGTCTTTCGACAGGTATCACCCCCTTGTCGACGGTATATGTATATGAGGCACCGAGTGAGGTTTCAAGCCCAACCACCCCCATGGCACTCTTTTCCAAGCCCCGGGATTTCTCCTCGACACTGTGCGGAGCATGGTCGGTAGCTATGGCGTCTATTGTGCCGTCAGCGATTCCGGCAAGGATGGCCTCACGGTCAGAGGCATCCCGCAGGGGGGGATTCATCTTGAAGCGTCCCTCCTCCTGCAAGTCGGCATCACAGAAGGCCAGATAGTGAGGGCCTGTCTCGCAGGTCACCTGCACTCCGCGTGCCTTGCCGCTACGCACGG
The DNA here is from genome assembly GCA_947174155.1 of uncultured Porphyromonadaceae bacterium. Next base: position 2,427 of record CAMWHX010000182.1, on the reverse strand, counting down.
CCTCCACACTCTCGGCCGTCGAGATATGACAGATATGCAGTCTGCAACCTGTCTCCTCGGCAAGTCGGATATCGCGCTCCACCTCCTCCCACTCACTACGGGAGCAGATACCGCGATGGCCATGGGCCTCGGCATATCTGCCTTCATGTATGTACCCCTTGTGAAGCAAACTCTCCACTTCGCAGTGTGCGGCCAAGATCTTCCCCGTCCGGGCTACTGACTCCATGGCTCTACGCATCACCTCCTCACTCTGAACTCCGGTGCCATCATCAGAAAAACCGGCCACACGTCCTGATAGGAGCATATGGTCGGTCAATTCGTCGCCAAGTCGGCGTAATGTAATGGAAGCGTATGGGAGAACCTCTATCGAGGCATCACGCTTTATAATATCTTCCTGACAGGCGAGCGTCTCGTCGGAGTCAGGCACCGGATTGACGTTGGGCATGGCACATATGGTGGTGAAGCCTCCTCGCGCAGCGGCCAGCGTGCCGGTCTCTATAGTCTCTTTATAACTGTATCCGGGTTCGCGCAGATGCACGTGCAAGTCTACGAGACCCGGCAAAAGATGACACCCTCTGCCGTCTACTACGCTCATCGTCTCGTCGGCAGTGATCTCGGAAGCCATACGGGTCACAACACCCTCGGTGATCAGCACGTCCTGACGGCTGAACCCTCCTTGACTCCATACTTCTGCACCCTGAATCAAGACAGAGGGTGGCAGAGTGCTTTTGTGTTTCATCGCGGGAATTTTCTGCAAAGTTAACGCTTTTCTGCGTTTCCCGCAAATATTTTCTTGCACCTTGCCGAATTTTAGGCTCCATTTCACAAAAAACGAGTGCCCTAAACTCGCCGGATCCTAAATCTCCCGCGCGAGATCGTCGAGATCCACCAATCTGTGGATTATGGCGTAGATGGCGAGTCCGGCGGAGGAGTGAATCTGGAGTTTGGCCGATATATTGCGTCGATGAGTCGTGACCGTATGCACCGAGAGGCAAAGCCTGTCGGCAATCTCCTTGTTGCTCATGCCGCGAGCCACACACGCCACGATATCCTCCTCGCGCCGGCTCAGCTGAGAGGAGTCATCATCTGAGGAGGAATCCGTCGTCTCCCCTCCTCCGGAAGCGGTATCTTCTCCCGCCTCTCTGCGACGAAGCACGGGGACAAACATATCATCCTCCACCTTACAGTGAGCCATCAAGTCTCGTTCGCAGTTAATTATATCATAAAGCACTGAGGTCAGGAGATCATTGCCGCGCTCCGAGTAGTGGCGTATGATAATATCCTTCAACTCGTCGAGGCTCTCGACCATACTCTCATGAGTGGAAGAATAACTGTCGGTGAGGGCCGCGTCGGGCTTGGTGCCGGAGATGAGCTTGCGGGCGTAGACAAACATCGTGTCGTTCTCATACTCCATGTGACGTCTGACCTCCCCTACATATCCGTCGAAGAAGCGCATAATCAGTGTGGCCACATCCTCTCTCTCGGCGCGTTCGAGCGCGTCGGTGAGTTTGCAGCGTATCATAGGTAATGAGAAATCGAGGAAATATGAGTGCGCATTCTCAAGATACGCCATCAGCGCAGTCAGCTCTACCCTGTCGATACTCCAAGAGCGTCCGGCTGTATAGTTGGCCACCGCCAAGAAGGTATCGACCGATACCCCGGAAGCAACGCAAGCTTCGGCAACTGTAGCGTTGTCGAAGCCTAACGGTATTCCGAATCGAGTCATCACGAGCAAAATCTGATGACACGCATCAATCAAGTCTCGCAACCTGTCATCGGCTGCGAAAGGCACCTCAGAGTGTTGGAGCCTGATAGGTACGCTTGCCAAGTTCGAGATCGAGTTGATAGATACCTGTGCCGTTGTCACCGATGAGGTCAAGATTGTCGAGGATATGCTGCACGTTCTCCTCCTCCTCTACCTGCTCCGCCACGAAGGCATTAAGCTTCTGACGGGTAGCGTAATCCTTATTCTCCTCAGCGAGGGTATATAGACGGTTGATCTTGGCTGTCACCATGCGCTCATGTTCCAGAGTGGCGGTAAAAGCAGCCTTGATCGAGGACCATGTCGTGGGCACACCTTCGATAGGCATAAGCATCACGCGACCGTTGCGCATATGGATGTAGTCCATAAGAGCTTCGGCATGAGCCTGCTCCTCCTTCGACTGGATACGAAACCAGTTGGCTATACCGTTGCGCCCTTCATTCTCGAAAAAGCACGACATCGACAGATACAGATATCCCGACCATAACTCGGCGTTGACCTGCTCATTGAGAGCCTCTTCAATTTCCTTCTTAATCATAGCTTTCTTCTAATAGTGGTAATCATTCCCCAACTCTTCCCTCCTATATATAAACAACCCTCCCCCTCATATGTTTTTTCTCCCAAGTAATCAACCCGCCTTCTGACCCAAAAGCTCCCCGTAAGCG
>CAMWHX010000181.1 GCA_947174155.1 uncultured Porphyromonadaceae bacterium | reverse complement strand
CTGGCTTACGCCTGGCGGAAAGGAGCGCTGCAATGGAAGTGAATATCAAGTCGATGAAGCGTGAGGACTTCAAAGACAATGAATATATCGACAAGCTCGTCGAGGAGCTGAACGCTACGGGTGCCAATGTGGCTGTCGGCAAGCTGGACCAGCTTATCAACTGGGGTATCTCCAACTCCCTTTGGCCTCTGACTTTCGGCACGAGTTGCTGTGCTATCGAGTTTATGAGTCTCGGTGCCGCCCGCTATGACATGGCCCGCTTCGGTTTTGAGGTTGCCCGCAACTCTCCCCGTCAGGCTGACTATATTATGGTGCAGGGTACGATCGTACACCGCATGGCTCCCGTGCTCGTGCGTCTTTACGAGCAGCTTGCCGAGCCCAAATATGTCATCGCCTGCGGCGGATGCGCCGTGTCGGGCGGTCCCTTCAAGAAATCCTACTGCGTGGTCAACGGTGTGGATCAGATCCTCCCCGTCGATGTGTATATCCCCGGTTGTCCTCCCCGTCCCGAGGCTTTCTTCTACGGCCTGATGCAGCTTCAGCGCAAGATCAAGGTGCAGAAGTTCTTCGGTGGTGTCAACCGTAAGGAGAAAATCGAGGAGTTTTTTGCCAAACACCCCGAAGAGAGAGGTCAGATAGACTGATAAGACCGTGTCCGACTGACGGTCTGCCCGCCCGGGAGACGGAGGAAGGACAGGGTGACACTCCACCATAATACTTATACAGACATCCATTTCACATGAAGGATATAAAGGAAAGAATCAGTGCAGTATGCCCCTCAGCGACTTTCGAGGAGGGAGAGTATCTGCAGATCAATGTGGCCGACAAGGATTGGTTCCCTCTGGCCAAAGCCATGAAGGAGCAGCCTGACCTGGACTTCGATGTGCTGACTGCCGTGGTCGGCATGGACTGGAAGGACGCTTACGGGGTGGTCTACTATCTGACAAGCACCTCTCACGACTGGGACGTGGTCTGCGTCAAGGTTGTGGCTCCGGACCGCAAGGATCCCATGATCCACTCTGTCAGCAGCCTCTGGAAGGTCGCTCTCTTCCAGGAGCGCGAGGTCTATGACTTCTTCGGCATCAAGTTTATCAATCATCCCGATATGCGTCGTATGTTCCTGCGCAATGACTGGAAGGGTTTCCCCCTGCGTAAGGATTATGACGCCGATCCCAAGCTTAATCCCATCCCCACCGACGACGAGAAGAATGAGGATGACACCTGCTCCTATGTAGAGGACGCCAAGGGTAATGTCAAGAAGGTGCCCGGACGCGTGTTTGAGGAGGGTGACTATGTGGTCAACGTAGGTCCTCAGCACCCCTCGACCCACGGTGTGATGCGTTTCCGTTGCGCTGTAGACGGTGAGATCGTAACCAAGGTGGACGTAGTCTCCGGTTACATCCATCGCGGCATCGAGAAGCTTTGCGAGGATCTCGGATATCCCCAGATTCTGCACTTCACCGACCGTATGGACTATATGTCGGCACATCAGAACCGTGAGTGTCTCTGCATGTGTATCGAGAAGGCTATGGGTCTTGAAGTGCCCGAGCGCGCTGTCGTCATCCGCGCGATGATGGATGAGCTGATGCGTATCTCCTCTCATCTGCTGGCCTTCGGTTGCACGGCGATGGACCTCGGTGCCACGACCGCCTTCTTCTATGGCTTCCGTGAGCGCGAGCAGGTGCTCGATATCTTCGAGAAGACTTGCGGCGCACGCATGTCGATGAACTATAACGTGATCGGCGGTGTGATCGCTGACCTGCATCCCGACTTCGTTAAGGATGTCAAGGAACTTATCCGCATCATGCCTGACCGTATCAAGGAGTACCACAAGGTCTTCTCCGGCAATATAATCGCCCTCAACCGTCTGAAAAAGGTCGGCATGCTCTCCAAGGAGGATGCGGTCAACTACTGCATCACCGGTCCGAGCGGACGCGGTTCCGGCTGGAGCTGCGACTGCCGCAAGAAGCACCCTTACGGAGCTTATCCGCAGGTTAAGTTTGAGGAGGTGCTCGAATATGGCTGTGACTCCTACGCCCGCTACATGGTGCGTATGCGCGAGATCGAAGAGAGTGTGAAGATCCTGGCCCAACTCGTAGATCGCATCCCCGAAGGACCTATACGCGCTCAGGTGCCCAAGATCATCAAGCTCCCCGTCGGCCGCTGGTATCAGCAGGTCGAGGCAAGTCGCGGCACGTTTGGTGTCTACATCGAGTCTGACGGCGACAAGAAGCCCTATCGCGTGCACTTCCAGAGCCCCTGCTTCAACCTGGTGGGCGTGATGGATATCTGCTGCCGTGGCAATATGATCGCTGACCTCATCACCATCGGCGCTGCCCTGGACTTCGTGATTCCCGATATTGACAGATAATCTCAATCATAAGCCTCTCACGCGTGACTCTCAGGAGGCGCGGGTGAGAGGATGCTAACTAACTAAAAACCATACCCGACAATCATGTTTGATTTTAGTGTAGTCACCAATTGGGTCAACGATCTGCTGACGGGATGCATGCCCTCATGGGCAGCCACACTCATCGAGTGTGTCATCATCGCGGTGCTCGTCCTGCTGACTTATACAGTCCTGGCTCTCTTCTATATCCTGTATGAGCGTAAACTCTGCGCCTGGTTCCAGTGTCGTCTGGGCCCGATGCGTGTGGGTCCCTGGGGTCTGCTCCAGGTGTTTGCCGATATGTTTAAGATCCTCCTCAAGGAGCTGATCTCACTTAAAGGCACTGACCGCTTCCTCTTTAAACTTGCCCCCTATATCGTCATCACCTCTTCCGTAGTGATGATCGCTTGTCTCCACTGGGGCAACTGAATGCAGATCATCAACTATAATATAGGTATCTTCTTCATACTCGACGTT
>CAMWHX010000180.1 GCA_947174155.1 uncultured Porphyromonadaceae bacterium | reverse complement strand
TAGGTATTTTTGTAGCTGGATTTGTTGTAACAACAAATACTCGACTTAAATGAAAGACTCCGATACTATTATAAACTCTGATAATACCCGCGAGGAGAAGCGCCCGTCGACTGAGGAGGTGCTTCGGGATGCGACTGCCTCCGATTATAAGTATGGCTTCACTACCGATATTGATACCGATATCGTGCCTCCGGGACTTAGCGAGGAGGTGATCCGGTTTATCTCGCGCAAGAAGGGGGAACCGGAGTGGCTTCTTGAGTTCCGTCTGGAGGCGTACCGGCATTGGCTCACCCTGCCGGTGCCGACCTGGGCTCATCTCGATATTCCTCATATCAATTATCAGGCGATCAGCTACTACGCCGCTCCGAAGAAGAAGGAACTCAAACAGAGTCTCGACGAGGTGGATCCGGAGCTGATCGACACCTTCAATAAACTCGGTATCTCTCTCGAAGAACAGAAGCAACTCGCCGGAGTGGCCGTGGATGCCGTCATGGACTCCGTCAGCGTCAAGACAACTCACCGCGAGAAACTGGCCGAACTCGGTATCATCTTCTGTTCATTCAGCGAGGCGGTGAAGGATTATCCGGATCTGGTGCGCAAGTATATGGGCTCGGTGGTGAGCTATCGAGACAATTATTTCGCCGCCCTCAACTCGGCAGTCTTCTCTGACGGCTCCTTTGTCTATATCCCGAAGGGTGTGCGCTGTCCGATGGAGTTGAGCACCTATTTCCGTATCAACGCCTCCGGCACCGGGCAGTTTGAGCGTACTCTCATCGTTGCCGACGACGACTCCTATGTCAGCTATCTTGAAGGATGCACGGCCCCGATGCGCGATGAGAACCAGCTTCATGCAGCGATAGTGGAGATTATCGTCGAGGAGCGTGCGGAGGTCAAGTACAGCACCGTCCAGAACTGGTATGCCGGCGACAAGGAGGGGCGTGGCGGCATATATAACTTTGTCACCAAGCGTGGTCTCTGCCGTGGTTATCGCTCCAAACTATCATGGACTCAGGTTGAGACCGGATCGGCCATCACGTGGAAGTATCCCTCATGTGTACTAAAGGGGGATGAGAGTGTAGGGGAGTTTTACAGTGTGGCGGTCACCAACAACTACCAGCAGGCCGACACCGGAACGAAGATGATTCATGTAGGGCGCAACTCCCGAAGCACCATCGTCAGCAAGGGTATCTCAGCCGGAAAGTCACAAAACAGCTACCGCGGCGAGGTGCGCGTCCTGCCGAAGGCTGAGGGCTGCCGTAACTTCACGCAGTGCGATTCCCTGCTGATGGGGGACCGTTGCGGAGCGCATACTTTTCCATATATCGACGTGGCCAACAATACCTCCACCGTGGAGCATGAGGCCACCACATCTAAAATCAATGAGGAGCAGCTCTTCTATTGTCGCCAGCGCGGCATACCTACCGAGGAGGCTGTGGCGCTAATCGTCAACGGTTATGCCAAGGAGGTGATGAATAAGCTTCCGATGGAGTTTGCCGTCGAAGCGCAGAAACTGCTCCAGATCACGCTCGAAGGGAGCGTCGGATAATCACCTCGGCAGGTGGCCGGCAGGAGCGGGATAAAGAAAAGCAACTTGATTAAATGATTGAAAGAACAGTAATTATAGATGGGGTAGATCCCCAGACCTTCTACGGCACCAACAGCGCCAATATGAGCCTTATACGCAATCTCTTTCCGAAATTGCGTATGGCTGCGCGCGGCAATGTCATCAAGGTAATAGGTGAGGAGGGGGAGACAGCGGAATTTGAGAAGAAGATTAAGGAAATCGAGGCCTACGCCGCCAAATACAATAAGGTGACCGAGGATGTCATCATCGACATCATCAAGGGGGAGGCCCCGAAGGCCATCAACACCGAGGGTGTCATCATCTTCGGTCAGAGCGGGCGCCCGATAGCGCCCCGCAATGCAAATCAGGCGAAGATGGTGAAGTCCTTTGCAGAAAACGATCTCACCTTCGCCTTAGGTCCCGCCGGTACCGGCAAGACCTACATCGCGATAGCCTTGGCAGTGGCTGCCTTGAAGGCGCGTGCCTGCAAGCGTATCATCCTCTCGCGTCCGGCAGTCGAGGCGGGTGAAAAACTCGGTTTCCTCCCCGGCGACATGAAGGATAAGATCGATCCCTACCTGCGTCCCCTCTACGACGCATTGGAGGATATGATACCCCCCCTGAAGCTCAAGGAGTATATGGAAAACGACACCATCCAGATTGCTCCCCTGGCCTTCATGCGCGGACGCACGCTCAATGACGCAGTCATCATCCTCGACGAGGCCCAGAATACGACTACACATCAGATGAAGATGTTTCTGACGCGTATGGGCACCAATGGCAAGATGATCATCACCGGTGACGCCACCCAGATCGACCTCCCGCGCTCGACCCAGAGCGGACTGATGCAGGCGCTGCGTATCCTGCGTGGAGTCAAGGGGATCGGTGTCATCGAGTATGTGAAGAAGGATATCGTCCGCCATCCCCTCGTGCAGCGCATCGTAGACGCCTACGAGAAGCGCGAGAAGGAAGCCGACGAGCCTGAGGATATTTCATAATGCATAATTAGCTACGCTCAAGCTAAAGCAAGTCATAATGCATAATTGGCTACGCAATGTAGAGGTCAATACGAAAAAGACAATGATATATAGGGCGAATGATATGTAGGGCATGAGGAGTGAGGGGGAGGGAAAAAGTGTTAAAAAGCATATTTTTCGGGGTGGAGTTATTATTTTTTCTGAAAAAGTTTTGGTGGATTCGGAAAAAAGTATTAATTTTGCACCGTTTTTGAAAGCAAAACATGTTTTATTATTTTAAACTCTAAAGGAAATGAAGAAAATCGTTCTCGCTCTCGCTGTTGTATTCAGCGTAGCACTC
>CAMWHX010000179.1 GCA_947174155.1 uncultured Porphyromonadaceae bacterium | reverse complement strand
ATGTGGGGCTTGAGGAGATCAATCTCATCGTCGGCCCAGAGTATCTTGTCCATATAAGTGGCTTTCAAAAATTAAACGATATATGTAGCTTTTTGAAAGCTACTTATCAGTGGCTTTGAGGGGCTTCGGGTTCTGAGGCAGGCGCTTCGGGGGTTTCCTCGGTGGCCTCACCGTTCGCAGTGGGTTCTTCCGCAGATACTTCCGGAGTCGGGTCGGGAGATTCTTCATCAGCAGTCGGCTCCTCCGGGGTTTCCTCGGCGGTCTCACCATCCGCCTCCGGGGTATCGAGGACAGCGGCCTCGGTAGCGGCGTAGTCGGCATCCTCCTCGAAGCGGAAGTAGTCTTCAAAAGAACGTCCCTCGCGAAGTAATAGTTCGAAGTTGGGGCGGCTTATCATGATGGGACGCACGGCCTCGGGAAGACGGAGTCCCTGGGCCATCACGCTGCGGTAATGCTCCAGCTGGCGCAGGTTGGCAAATCCCTTGATGACGAGGAGGCCGACATTGCCGAAGCTCATGGGCTCCAGATCGAAGTCCTGCACCACGAACGACGAGAAGTTGAATCTCGCCACATCGTAGAGGAGCTGATTGGCGCTCACCGAGTCGCGCGGGAAGGCCAGCACGAGATACTGCGGAGAGTTGGGGTCACGCTCGAAGCGTGCCTGCTGACCGTCGGCAGCGGTAGACTGATCTGCGTCATTGGTCAGGCGCATCTCCCAGAGTATGCCGCGGGTATTGGTGACACCGGCGTGAGGCGTGCGGCCGGCCGAGAGGCCTTTGAGGATGGAGCCGGCCATATCGGTCATATCGGTGTCGGGCCACTTCTGCAGCAGAGTGGTCAGGCGATCCTTGAAGGCCGTCTCGTCACCCTCGGTCAGGTATGACAGGGCGTCTATAAAGACAAACTTCGAGAGGATGGGGGAGAGGGGATAGTCGCGCTCCATGCGCTCAGTGATGGCGTGCACCTCGGAGTTGCGATCATTGAGGTAATCGTCATAGGCCTCGGCATACATTGACTCCTGGAGGGTGTGCATACGACGCAGGTGATCGAAATAAGCCGGATCGGCCATCGCCTGAGCGTAGGGGCTGTCGGGGAAGTCGGTGATGATACGCTGACGCCATATCTCGGCCTCGGCGGCATCATCGGAGCGGACGGCCATCAGGTAGAGGTTGTAGTAGGAGTCGAGACGGTAGACGTTGTCCGGATATCTCCGGTCGAGGGTCTCAAACTCACGGCGTGCGGCAGGGAAATCCTCCAGTTTATCCTTCAGGATGACACCCATATTGTAGAGACCCTCCTGGATGACATCGTTGGCCGTCGCTATCTCCTCGGGTGTGGAGGGTATCTGACGCAGGTAGTATTCCACATTATGGAGGTCGTCGGTGCGCTCCTTGTCTTCCTTGGAATCCTTTTTACCATCACCCTCTTCGCCATCGGTTGAGGCATCATCATTATCCTGCGGCTCGTCAAAGGTGAAGCTGGTCTTGTTGCGGCGTCGCCAGTCATCCTCCAGCTTACGCGAACCCCATTTACGCTGGAACTCCGTCTTGCCGGCATTGATGGCGGTGGGGTTGTAGAAATACCAGGATTTGTCGTTGTTGATGGTGAAGGGTTGCGGTGCGGCATTCTGGTCCATAGGTGAGGGCCCCTCCACGCGGTTGGCCATAAACTCCTCGCGTGCGGCAGCCTCGGCCGCCTCCTTCTCCTGACGTATAAGTTCGTCGACGATGCGCTGGCAGACCTCGCGTTGCTCCTCCGGAGTCATGGCCGCCAGGCGCAATAGAGAGTCCTGAAGCTGCACGTTGCCCGAGTAGACAGCGAGTTCGTCGAGCACGTCGCTGCGCCGTTTGATCGCCTTGTAATCGGGATAGTTGGCCGGAAGCTGGGGGACAGCCTCCGCGTAGCATGGCTGGGCCTTGACGTAGTCGCGCTCATCATACCATATATTGCCGAGAGCCAGATTAGCGAGGGCCTTGTCGATGCCGTTGCGCGTGGACTTCTCTACGGCCAGGGCGTAGTTGTGCTTGGCCTCGGCGGTATCGCGCCGGGTCATATAGAGATTGCCTATCGCGTAATATATCTGATCGAGAAACTCATTGTTGCGTTCATATCGGGTCATGGCTTTCAGGGCCTTGACCTCACCGCGTATGTCGGAGCCGGAGAAGACCTCCGACTGCTTGATGCGGGCATTGAATTTGGTGCGGTAGGCTGTCGTGATGCCACCCCCGGCCTTCTTGAAGGCCTGATATGCGGCCTCACGGTTGTCGAGACGGGTTTGAATCTGCCCGAGGAGGAACCACAGACGGTTTTTCTGACTGCCGCTCGCGCTGCGTGCCGCCTGCTCCAGGTAGGGAACGGCCTCGGCGTAGCGCTCCGAGCGCACCAGAAAGTCGGCCATAGTCAGGGCGTAGAGATTGCGCAGGGTCGATGAGGTCAGTTCCGATGGCTTGATATGCACCAGGATATTCTCGGCCTCATAGAGCCAATCCATAGCGCAGTATGCGCGAGCCTGCCAGATACGGGCCTCGACAGTGACGGCCGGGAGCCAGGTGAAATGCTTGGAGATATACTGGAATGTAGAGGCGGAGCCGAGGAAGTCGCCACCGTAAAACTGAGCCCGGGCCATCGTCATCCAGGCGTTGTGGAGGAAGGGGTTAAACTCCTCGCGGGCGCGGAACTCCTTCTCCTTGGCCGAGCCGGATTTCTTGGGCGGTTTCTTCTTGATGGAGTGGAGCTGTATGGCCTTCTGCATCTTCTCGAGTGTGCGCTTGAAGTCACCTTGCGGCTGAGGCATCTTCTCGTCGCCGCGGGCCTCGGCGGGATGGGTCAGGAGGGTGCGGGTATAATCATCCTCATAGTTGGCCTCCATAGACTTGAGCTGCTCGCGATAGTGCTCGATAC
>CAMWHX010000178.1 GCA_947174155.1 uncultured Porphyromonadaceae bacterium | reverse complement strand
CTCCCGAGGAGGCCCTGAATCAGATAGAAGATAAGGGGTATGCACGACGGTTCGCTACCGACCAGCGTAAGCTTTTCAAGATCGGGGTCAGCTTCTCCTCGGAGACGCGGCGCATCGAGGGCTGGAAGATAGAAGGCCGGTCATCTCTTCTTGGGGCTGATGTTGAAGTTGTAGACGAGGTGTAGCATGAGGTAGTGGGGGAGTGAGCGGTACCATGTCTCGACGCGCCCCTGGGCGTTTACCTCATAGTTGACCTTCTGTTGAGGAGCAGGCACAGGAGAGGACTGTCAGTATGACGGATAGTATGTATTGAGGTTTCATTAGGATGTCTTCGGATTCGATGTTTCAGTCAAAACTCTACAGGAGTGCAAAATTAATAAAAACCAGCGAATCCGGAAAATATAAGATGATAAAAACCGTAACAACTTTATTTGCAGGATCCACCGAAAAACATTAACTTTGCGTAAAACTTGGAATAAAAAAGGAAAATCATGGAGGATAGAGAGAGATACGCGATAGGGCAGCAGGACTTCAGGACGTTGCGTGAAAGGGATGCCATCTACATCGATAAGACCGCATTCGTAGATAAGATAGCCCGCAGCAGGGGGCAATATTATTTCCTGGCGCGCCCCCGTCGGTTCGGGAAGAGCCTGTTCCTGTCCACGCTGAAGTATTTCTTCGAGGGGAGGCGCGAGCTTTTCAAGGGCCTCTACATTGACTCGGCGGAGTGGGACTGGGAGCCTTATCCGGTGCTGCACCTCGACCTGAACACCGACCGGTTCGCGAAGCCGGACGTGCTCGATGACGTGCTGGAGACCCAGTTTATAGATTGGGAGGAGGAGTATGGAATCACTGAAAAGATGGAGACCTATTCCCAGCGTTTCAAAACCATCATCAAGGAAGCCCATGACAAGACGGGCAGGCAGGTGGTGATACTCGTAGACGAATACGACAAGCCGCTCGTCAGCAACCTGAAAGACACCGATAACTTCGAGCGTTACCGCACGCAGCTGGCAAGCCTCTACTCCAACTTCAAGAGCTCGGCGGAGCACATCCGCCTGGTGTTCCTGACGGGCATCAGCCGCTTCAGCAAGCTGAGCGTCTTCTCCGACCTCAACAACCTGAGGGACATCACGTTCTCAGACGACTACGCGGACGTGTGCGGCATCACGGAAAAGGAACTGTTTGACAACCTTCAGGAAGGAATACATGCCCTCGCGGAAGCGTCGAGGCTTTCATATGAGGAAGCATGCCGCAGGCTGAAGTTGAACTACGACGGCTACCGTTTCGCCAGAAGCGGCAGCGACATATATAATCCGTGGTCGGTGCTGAGCGCGATGGCCGAGAGACGTATCGGCGACTTCTGGAACGATTCGGGTCCGGCGTCAGTCGTGGCTCATGCGCTTAAGGATGCTGATGTGGATATTGAGGCTACCCTCTGTGCAAGCTGGAGGCTCAACGATCTGGCAGGCCTGGACCTTCTGAACGCCGACCCGACCGCATTGCTCTACCAGGCAGGCTACCTCACCATAGCGGATTATGACTACGAGTATGAGGAGGTGCGCCTGAAAGTCCCCAACGAGGAGGTGAAGAGGGGGCTTTTCAACGATCTGCTGAGGTGCTACCTGAAGCCTCGGAGAGGCACGGTGAAGGCGGTCATAGACGGTGTCACCAGAGGTATCCGCAACGGTGAGCCTGAGAAGATGATGAGGGAGCTTGACGCGTACTTCGCGGGCATCCCCTATGACCTGAAGATGGACAACGAGAACAACTTCCACAATGCCTTCTACATCCTGACGACGCTTATCGGCATCGACGCGAAGGCGGAAGTACATACTTCCGACGGGCGCATCGACCTGCTGATAGAAACCCCTAAGTATATCTATGTCATCGAGCTGAAATATGACGGCACTCCCGAGGAGGCCTTGAGTCAGATAGAGGAGAAGGGGTATGCACGACGGTTCGCTACCGACCAGCGCAAGCTTTTCAAGATCGGGGTCAGCTTCTCCTCGGAGACGCGGCGCATTGAGGGATGGATCGTTAAAGACTAAATATTAAAGACTAAATATTAGGGTGTTCAGTGTTATGTTACGATTTAAGCAGCTGACTACTCAGCTCGGAGAGCTGTTATTGTGACAAAACCCCGGGCTTCAGCCTGGGGAAATCCGAAAAAGCCCGGTAGCCTCGGAGAGGAGCTTTATGATACAGTCATAATTTTGGCGCATAGAACTGATAACCAACATGAAAATCAACGTAATAATCATGGCTACAACAGCAGCGGCGACGATAGATGCGTCTGCAATCGAACCAGTCTACCTTGACAGGAACGCGCCCATCGAGATGCGGGTGGAAGACGCGCTTTCCCGAATGACACTCGAGGAGAAGGTTGCGCTCTGCCACGCGCAGGGCAAATTCTCCTCTCCCGGAGTGGAACGACTCGGAATCCCCGAGATATGGATGAGCGACGGCCCCCACGGCGTGCGCGCCGAGATCAACTGGAACGACTGGGGATATTCCGGATGGAAAAACGATTCCATCACGGCATTTCCCGCCCTTACAGCACTCGCCGCCACCTGGAATCCGGAACTCTCCGCCCTCTACGGCAAGAGCGTCGGAGAGGAGGCGCGCTACCGCAAGAAGGACGTGCTTCTCGGCCCCGGAGTAAACATCTACCGCACTCCGCTCAACGGGCGTAACTTCGAATACATGGGCGAGGATCCTTATCTCGCCGGCGAGATGGTGGTGCCATACATTCAGGAGCTTCAGAAAAACGGCGTGGCTGCCTGCGTGAAGCATTTCGCCCTCAACAACCAGGAGAAATGGCGCGGAACCGTCAACGTCGACCTCACCGACCGAGCCCTCTACGAAATATACCTTCCGGCCTTTAAGAAAGCGGTGCAGGATGGCGGAGCTGGGGCG
>CAMWHX010000177.1 GCA_947174155.1 uncultured Porphyromonadaceae bacterium | reverse complement strand
CTGGTCAACAATCCGGTCATCATTCTGGCAGACGAGGCCACGGGTAATCTCGACACGCGCACCTCCTTCTCCATCCTGACCCTCTTCCAGCGTCTGCATCGCGAGGGTAAGACCATCATTTTCGTGACCCATAACCCGGAGTTGTCACAATACTCTTCCCGCAACATCACACTACGTGACGGCCGAATCACCAGTGATCGCCAAAACGAGGATATAAAGTCAGCCGAAGAGGCCCTGCGCGCTCTGCCACCCGACAACGAATAGTCGCCATGAACATACAGAATCTGATAAAGATAGCGCTCAAGGCGCTTAACAATAACAAGATGCGCTGCTTCCTGACCATGCTCGGCATCATCATAGGTGTCGGCGCGGTCATCGCCATGCTCGCTATCGGACAGGGCTCCAAAAACTCCATCCGGTCGCAGATCTCTGAGATGGGAAGCAATATGATTATGATCTTCCCCGGTGGTGACAAGCGCGGGGGAGTGCGCCAGAGCAGCGACGATATGCAGACTCTCAAACCTGAGGATTATGAGGCGATCGCCTCGCAGGCCTCCACTGTATCCTATATCACTCCGACGGTCAACAGTCCCGGGCAGTGTGGCAACGGCAACAACAACTACCCCTCGCAGGCGCAGGGGGTCAATACTCAGTTTCTCGACATCCGTCAGCGTCGGGTAAGCGACGGCGAGATGTTTACGGAGGAGGATGTGCGCACTGCCGCCAAAGTGTGTGTGCTCGGTAAGACTCTGGTTGACAACCTCTTTCCTGACGGCACTAACCCTGTCGGGAAGATCGTCCGCTTCGGTAAGATTCCTCTGACCGTCATCGGAGTGCTTGAAGAGAAGGGTTACAACACAATGGGTCAGGATCAGGATGATCTCGCGCTGCTCCCCTACACCACCGTCATGAAAAGAATGCTGGCCGTGGACTATCTGCAAGGTATTCAGGCCTCGGCCGTAGATGAGGAGCGCACTCAGGAGACTATCGCTGAGATAACCGACATACTCCGCACTCAGCACAAACTCCGTGATGAAGACGAGGATGATTTCACCATCCGCTCCATGCAGGAGCTGGCCGAGATGATCTCCTCCACCTCGTCGATGCTCACGGTTCTTTTAGCTGCCGTGGCAAGCATATCGCTGCTGGTCGGCGGTATCGGCATCATGAATATCATGATCGTCTCCGTCACTGAGCGTACGCGCGAGATCGGTCTGCGCATGAGTATCGGCGCCACGGGGCGCGACATCATGATGCAGTTTCTTATCGAGGCCGTCATCATCTCGGTGACGGGTGGTGTATTGGGTATCCTGTTAGGTGCCTCGGCCACATGGCTAATATCAGCGGTAGCCCACTGGCCTGTACAGATCGACATCTCTTCGGTCATTCTATCCTTCGTGGTCTGCACGGTCATCGGCATCATCTTCGGATTCTACCCTGCCGCGAAGGCTGCGCGCCTTGATCCTATAGAAGCCATACGCTACGAATAAGAACTCACCTCTCAAGCTATGAAAGATCTTAAGCCTCTTTTCGAAGATATATTTAACCGTAATAACAGTTTTCCGGCTATTGCCGGCCCATGTAGTGCCGAGAGCCTCGAACAGGTTCTCACTACTGCCCAAGCCCTCTCCTCAGAGGGAATCCTCGTTTTCCGTGCAGGTGTATGGAAACCCCGCACTAAACCGGGGAGGTTCGAAGGGATAGGAGCCCCCGCTCTGCAGTGGCTTTCCGAGGCTAAGAGAGAGACCGGGATGATGGTAGGGACAGAGGTCGCCACACGTCTTCATCTGCTGGATGCGGTCAGTGCGGGGATGGATTATGTTTGGCTCGGTGCACGTACCTCCGCCAATCCGTTTGCCGTGCAGGAGATTGCCGACACTCTCGCCTCTCTCCCCGAGGAGCGTCGCGATTCTCTCTCCGTGCTGGTCAAGAACCCGGTAAACCCGGATCTCGAACTCTGGATCGGTGCGTTGCAACGTATCTACCGCGCGGGCATACGTCGACTGGGGGCCATTCACCGCGGATTCAGCACCTATGGCACACATATCTACCGTAACGTGCCGCATTGGCGTATCCCTATCGAGCTGCACAGCCGTTACCCGTCGCTCCCCATCATCTGCGACCCGAGTCACATCGGCGGCAAACGTGAACTGATCTCATCTCTGTGTCAGCAGGCTATGGACATGGGATTTGACGGCCTCATCGTGGAGTCCCACTGTAATCCCGACTGTGCCCTCTCCGACAAGGATCAGCAGGTCACACCGGATGTATTGGGTGTCATTCTCAGCACGCTCGTGCGTCGTGACAGTAGTTATACGACGGAGAGTCTCTCGCAGTTGCGCCGTCAGATCGACAGCCTTGACGACGAGCTGGTCGACCTTCTCGCCAAACGCATGACCGTCTGCCGCGAGGTCGGCCATTTCAAGGCCGAACACTCGATGCCGATCGTGCAGACCGGACGCTACAACGACCTGATGCAGCGACGCGTGGACCAAGCCCGCCAGGTAGGACTGAGTCCCGACTTCATGCGCACAATCCTCGCCGCCATCCACGAGGAGTCCGTCCGCCAGCAACTCGAACTCACCGCCCCCGCCACCGGCAATTAACTCCGCCAAGTACGGAAGCAAAATCGCGCCAAGTACGGAAGCAAAACACGGCCAACTGCACCAATAGAATCCCGCCAACTACACCAACAAAACTCCGCCAACTACACCAACAGAATCCTTCAAGATCCTGAGAAATAGAAAGGTATAATGTGGTGACGCAAACATGGAAGCGCATGTAGATTCCGGAACAAAGTGTATATAGATTCCGGAACGAAGTACAAACCGACGGATTTGCAGATTTTGGGGGAATGTATTATCTTTGCGAAGTATTTGACTGCTAACGATAACGCTACTACTGCTTATGAAAATAATTGATCCTACAT
>CAMWHX010000176.1 GCA_947174155.1 uncultured Porphyromonadaceae bacterium | reverse complement strand
GTTACGAATAGCTCGAAATGGATATGGTCGGGCATGGCGATTCTTCGCAGAATCTTCAGGCTCGGATAGTCTTCACATAGCTTATCAAGGCATTTGTATATTATCTCGCCTCCCGGATGCAGAGTTACGATCGGAGATACCTTTTTGAAAGCAGGATCCCGGGTAATGGTGGAGAAAGCGGGGAAGGAGGGCGTTTTGAGGATGGTAATCATGTAGATGCAGCGGCTCCGGTAGTCATGGCCTTTACAACGCCGGTTTTGGCTATGGCTGAGGGGTCTTCGCATGGTAGTCAGGGGTTTCGAGGGGTTTTAACGCGAGCTGAAGCTCGCTCACGGAACCAGGACTCGGGAGGTTGGGCTTGGGATGAGCACTTAAATCTGGCGAGTCTACGCGAGCTGAAGCTCGCTCACGGGACCAGGACTCGGGAGGGCTTGTTGAAGCTTGGTTCTGTGAGCGAGCTTCAGCTCGCGCAGGCTTGGATGGGTGAGCTTCAGCTCGCGCAGGCTTGGATGGGTGAGCTTCAGCTCGCGTAGGCTTAGATGGGTGAGCTTCAGCTCGCTCATCAAGGCCTATCAGTATTCCTCTTCGTTGAAGAAGAAGTCTTCGTTGCTGGGGTAGTCGGGCCAGATTTCTTCGATGCTTTCGTAGTCCTCACCCTCGTCTTCGATTTCACGGAGGTTTTCGATCACTTCGAGGGGGGCGCCGCTGCGCTGCGCGTAGTCGATGAGCTCTTCTTTTGTTGCGGGCCAGGGTGCGTCTTCGAGCTTCGAGGCCAATTCAAGTGTCCAATACATAGCTTTGTGTGTTTTATCTTTAATTTTCTTATTTTTATACTTGTATCCGGAGTTCAATGTAGAGATTCCGAATCTTATTTCATTATATCCCGAGATATTCCCCCGTGTCAGGCCCGAGGGACTCTGTCTTCCGATGTTAGCCTTGCAGCAATTCCGGGGGACTGCTGTGGACTTACGACAAACGCCTTGATGAGGATCTATTTGCCGGCGGGTGTCCAGGTTATCTCTTCGATGCCGCTCAGGTGGTTGAAGTAGCGTGCCAGGATAAAGAGATAGTCGGAGAGGCGGTTGAGGTAGCGTGTCACCAGAGGATCGACGTAGCTCTCATCGCAGAGGGCGAAGACGCGACGCTCGGCCCTACGGCATACTGCCCGGGCTACGTGGGTGTGTGCCGAGAGGGGCGTGCCACCGGGCAGCACGAAGGCTCGTATCTTCGGAGTCTCCTCGTCGAGAGTGTCTATCCACTCCTCGATAAGCTTGATATCACCGTCACAGAGTCCCGTGATGCAGGGTGTGGTCCCCTCGGCAACTCCGGTTGCGAGATAACAGCCGACGTCGAAGAGACGGTTCTGGATGGAGAGCAACTGCAGTCGGATATCCTCGGGACACGCGGGATCGCTGAGGACGACGCCTAAAAATGATGAGAACTCGTCGAGTGTGCCGTATGCATCAAGGCGCACACAGTTCTTGGGGGCTCGTTCGCCGCCGACGAGCGATGTCTGCCCGGTGTCACCTGTCTTGGTATATAATAGACTTTTGGCCATTGACTGATAGGTTCGTTTAAATGTAGACGTAGTCAAGCGACTTCATCTCAGGTTTCAGTGTTTAACATCAATCTTAACGTAAAACGCCTGCGGTGTGGTATTGTTGCAGGTATAACTTGAAAAAATTAGGATGCTTTTCGAATCGGTATTTTGTGGTGTGGCGGGAAATGACTAAATTTGCACTATGACAGAGACAAAAGGGACTTCCAGATATATCGTCTCGGCACGCAAATATCGTCCGGCGACGTTTAAGTCCGTGGTTGGGCAGAAGACGCTGACCGCCACACTCAAGAATGCCATCCAAGGCGACCGCCTCGCTCAGGCCTACCTCTTTTGCGGCCCCCGCGGTGTGGGCAAGACGTCATGTGCGCGCATATTCGCGCGTACGATCAACTGTCTTAACCGCACACCCGATGGAGAAGCCTGTGGAGAGTGTGCGTCGTGTCGGGCCATCGACGAGGGTAACTCCTTCAATGTCATCGAGCTCGACGCTGCGTCCAACAATTCCGTGGATGACATCCGCAACCTCACCGATCAGGTCAATCAGCAGCCACAGGGTGGCGGGCGCTACCGCGTCTTTATCATTGACGAGGTCCACATGCTCTCACAAGCCGCCTTCAATGCCTTTCTGAAAACCCTCGAGGAGCCCCCCTCCTACGTAGTCTTCATACTGGCCACTACTGAGAAGCACAAGGTCCTTCCTACGATCCTCTCCCGCTGCCAGACCTACGACTTCAAGCGCATCACCATCGGAGACATGGTGGAGCATCTGCAATATGTAGCCGAGAGTGAAGGGATTTCTGCGGAGCCCTCAGCACTCGGCGTCATAGCGGTCAAGGCTGACGGCGCCATGCGTGACGCTCTCTCCATCTTCGACCAGGTAGCGGCCTCCTCCCACGGCAACATCACCTATCAGGCGGCCATTGACAACCTCAACGTCCTCGACCATGAGTTCTACTTCCGTCTCGTGGAGGCCTTCCGTGCGGGTGCGGTGACGGATGCGTTGCTCCTCCTCTCCGACATTCGCGACCGCGGCTTCGACATGCAGTTTTTCATCAACGGGCTGGCCAACCATATCCGCGACCTCATGCTGGCCGTCGATGAGCGCACCCTCTCCCTCCTCGAAGCGCCCGAAGAGGTGACGGCACGCTTCCGCGCACAGGCCCCCACCCTGCCGACTCAGTGGTATTACACCGCGTTGAAGATACTCTCCGACGCTGATGTCAACTACCGCACGTCGGGCAACCGTCAGCTACTCGTCGAGATCGCCCTCATACGCCTGTGTCAGCTCTTAGCACCCCCACAGCCCCCTTTTGACCGTGTGGATGCCGGTATCCCTCTCCAAAGCCTCCCCGCAGCTGCCGCGGGAGCACCTATAGCTCCTCAGCCGACAGC
>CAMWHX010000175.1 GCA_947174155.1 uncultured Porphyromonadaceae bacterium | reverse complement strand
GTGATGTCCTGGCCGGTCCCATGCAGGGATGGAAGGAGATGAAGCGTCAGCGATACAAGCCTCAGGAGGTGTTGTCGCGACTTCTCTATCCTCTGACGGGCGGAGCGGCTGCCGCACAGTTCGCCAATCTATTCTATGACACCAACGCTTCGATATCCGGGACTTTGATACAGGCAGTCGCGGTGTTTGTCGCATTCTTCTTCGGATATTTCACTATCACCGGTGTTGTCAGGAGTGTGATGCGTAAGGACTGCGGTGCTTGGGCCGAGACGGATTTCGGCAAGGAGTTTGTGGCATTTTCGCTTTCGACCCTGGCTATGTTTACCATCCTTCTCGCTTTGCTACCGATGTTGGAGCCGATTTTGGTGTTCCTTCCGCTCTGGACGATCTACGTAGTGTGCAGAGGTGTGAAATATCTCCGTGTCCCGGCAGACGGTGAGACACGGGCAGCTTTCACACTCAGTATCCTCATCATAGCTGTCCCCTTAGCCTTCTGGAAACTCTTCACCATCTTCCTCCGCATATAAGTTTATGTTGCAATAAATAGAATAGGTATATGCAATTGTATAATGTGAGTGAAGAACTCAACAGAATTTTCGGAGAACCCGGAACAGATGCCCGAAGACAAGCGGAAAATCAAGCTTGGGAGGAATATTATCTCAAAACATTCAATGTTAAGAAAGATTATGAAAGCAAGTCAAGTAAATATTAAGAACAGACGGGCATCTTTTGATTATGAGATCGGTGATACCTATACCGCCGGTCTTGTGCTGACAGGGACGGAGATTAAGTCCATTCGCGCCGGAAAGGCCTCCCTCGCCGATAGCTATTGTCTCGTAGACAACGGTGAGGTTTGGGTCAAGGGGATGCACGTGTCGGAGTATTTCTATGGTTCCTATAACAACCATGCCACACGCCGTGACCGTAAGCTCCTTCTCTCCGGGAAGGAGATCGCAAAGCTTACCAAAGCTGCCGAGGATCCAGGGTATACCATCATCCCACTCCGCATATTTATCAACGACAGAGGATACGCCAAACTCGTCATCGGAGTGGCTCGTGGTAAGAAGCAATATGATAAACGTCAGTCCATCCGAGAGCGCGATGACAAGCGCATGCTGGACCGCATGATGAAGAAGTGAGATGAGGGACCTCGAACTCCTTGCACCCGCGGCTAATGCCGAGATTGCAATCCAGGCGATACTGCATGGCGCCGATGCCGTATATATAGGGGCGGCCAGCCATGGAGCCCGACGCAAGGCTGCCAACTCGACCGAGGATATCAAGCGTGTCGCTGACTTCGCCCATATCTATCGCGCCAAGGTCTATGTCACTGTCAACACCTTGGTGAAGGATGATGAGCTGGAAAGTGTACGCACACTGATCTGGGACCTGTATCGAGCCGGAGTGGATGCCATAATCGTTCAGGACATGGGATTGCTTCGTCTTGACCTGCCTCCGATTGCTCTCCATGCAAGCACACAGTGTGATACACGCACGGTGGATAAGGCCCGATTTCTCGAAGAAGTCGGGTTTTCTCAGATAGTGCTGGCGCGTGAACTGACGCTGCGCGAAATAGGGGAGATATGTCGCAGTGTAAGTGTGCCGGTTGAGTGTTTTGTGCATGGAGCGCTATGCGTAAGCTATTCCGGGAGGTGCCAGGCAAGTCAGGCCTGTTTCAACCGCAGTGCCAATCGCGGTGACTGCGCTCAGATATGCCGTTTGCCCTTCACCCTGACGGATGGAGAGGGTAAGGTGCTGGCGCGAGACCGCCATCTGCTGTCGCTGCGTGACTTCAATGCCTCCGCACAGATACCTGCGATGATTGAAGCCGGGGTGAGAAGCTTCAAGATTGAGGGTCGACTTAAAGATAGCGGATATGTCAAGAATGTCACGGCTGCTTATTCCCGTATTATGGATGCTTTCATTACGGCTCATCCGGAGGAGTATCGACGCAGTTCATTTGGTCGAAGCGATATAAACTTCACACCGTCACTCTCTAAAAGCTTCAATCGCGGATTCACCACTTATTTCCTGGAATCACGCCGCCCCGCTTCGATTTCACAACCCCTGACCCCGAAGTCGATGGGGGAGGTCATAACGGATGTGAAAAGTCTCAACAATGGAGACGGCATAAGCTTTTTCGATGAGAAAGGGGTGTATCAGGGGGTAATGGTCAATGGAGTCCGGGATGGGAGGATAATCGGGTCACGCCCTTTCACCCTTCCCAAAGGCGCAGAAATACACCGCACGTTTGACCGGCAGTTTACGACAGAATTAGAGAAGGACACGGCTGTACGTAAATTGCGGGTAGACATGACTATTGATGAGACAGGGGTCTGGGCGCATGACGAGAGAGGAGTGTCTGCACGTGTCAGCCTCGATGGAGACCGCGATGTGGCCCGAAGACCCATGCAACCACGCGGAATCTTCGAGAAACTTGGCAATACACCTTATAAACTTGGTGAGTTTGTAAATGAACTGAATCCCTCGACCTTCATACCTGCCTCACAACTCACCGATACTCGCCGGCGCCTGATTGAAGCGCTCAACAGTGCGGCAGAAGCTACATACAGGTTTGACGTGAGGCGTGGGGAGAATCGTGTATATCCTTATCCTGACCAAACGCTCGTCAGCAGTGATAACGTGGCCAATCTCAAAGCCCGTGAATTCTACCTTGATCACGGCGTGCAGCAGATGGTGACGGCTCCGGAGGCGGGAGGCAAAATCTCGGCCGGAGATACCGTGATGGTTACTCGCCACTGCCTACTCCGGGAACTTGGGGCCTGTCGAAGGGAGAGGGGGGAAAGGAAGCTACGTGAACCGCTGACGATCACCTCTGCCAATCTCAAATTCGGACTGGATTTCGACTGCGACAGATGTGAAATGCATGTAGTCTTGTCAAAATAAAGAGATTGTATATTGAAGCTTTGTAGTTGTTGTGTTAGTTTAAAAATAGAAA
>CAMWHX010000174.1 GCA_947174155.1 uncultured Porphyromonadaceae bacterium | reverse complement strand
TTCAAGCCCCGTTCGCAGCAGGAGATAGAGGAGGCCCATCAGCAGGCTGCCACTCAGGAGACTCAGCCACAGGAGCCTGCACAGGAGGCACAACCCCGACAGAAGGGTCCTCAGCCCAACCATCAGCAACCGATGTTCGGCCCCGACGGCACACCCCTCTCGAAGCGTCAGCAGCGCCTCATGCAGCGCCAGCAGAAATATCAGCAGCGTCAGCAGATGCGCCAGCCCGAACCGGAACCCCTCTACAATTTAGATCCCCTGCTGACCGTCTACGGCGTTCTCGAAATCATGCCTGACGGATTCGGATTCCTCCGTTCGAGCGACTACAACTATCTTGGTTCTCCGGATGATGTCTACGTGTCGCAGCAGCAGATCAAGGAGTTCGGACTTAAAACCGGCGATGTCGTGGAGGCCGGTATACGTCCGCCGCGCGAGGGTGAGAAATATTACCCCCTTTGCTCTGTCATCTCCGTCAACGGTCTCGACCCGGCTGCCATTCGTGACCGTGTGCCCTTCGAGCACCTCACCCCCCTCTTCCCCGATGAGAAGTTTGAGCTCACCAAGGGGCGTACCAACAATCTCTCGACTCGCGTGGTGGATATGTTCGCTCCGATCGGCAAGGGCCAGCGCGCCCTCATCGTGGCTCCCCCGAAGACCGGTAAGACTATCTTGATGAAGGATATAGCAAACGCTATTGCCGAGAATCATCCCGACACGTATATCATCATGCTCCTCATCGACGAGCGTCCCGAGGAGGTGACAGATATGGCACGCAGTGTCAATGCGGAGGTCATCGCTTCGACCTTCGACGAACCCGCCGACCGACACGTGAAGATCGCCGGTCTGGTGCTTGAAAAAGCCAAACGCCTCGTGGAGTGTGGTCACGATGTGGTCATCATGCTCGACTCCATCACTCGTCTGGCTCGCGCCTACAATACCGTCTCCCCCGCCTCGGGCAAGATCCTCTCGGGTGGTGTCGACGCCAACGCACTGCAACGCCCGAAACGCTTCTTCGGTGCAGCCCGAAATATCGAAAACGGTGGTTCGCTCACCATCATTGCCACGGCTCTGACCGAGACCTCGTCAAAGATGGACGAGGTGATCTTCGAGGAGTTCAAGGGTACGGGCAACATGGAGTTGCAGCTTGACCGCAAGCTGAGCAACAAGCGAGTCTTCCCCGCCGTGGACATCATGGCCTCCTCCACGCGCCGCGATGACCTGCTGCTGAGCGATGAGACTCTGGGACGCATGTGGATCCTGCGTAACTACCTTAGTGATATGAATTCGATCGAGGCGATGGAGTTCATGAAGAAGCGCATGGAGATGACACGTACCAACGAGGAGCTACTCGTGACCATGGATAAGTAATTGATGAGTCAGAAGATTCAGAAGACTAATGCCGCACGCCTGCTCGACAAGGCCGGTATCTCCTACGAACTCGTCCCATATAAGGTCGATCCCGACAATCTGGCGGCCGATCATGTGGCGGCGGAGTTAGGGGAGCCTATCGAGCAGGTCTACAAGACACTCGTATTGCGTGGTGACCGCACAGGCCTGATCGTCTGTGTGGTCGCCGGCAATCGCGAGGTGTCGCTCAAAAAGGCCGCCCAGGTCTCGGGCAACAAGAAGGTGGAGATGCTGCCCCTAAAAGAGTTGCTCCCCAATACGGGATATATCCGCGGCGGCTGCACTGCCATCGGGATGAAGAAGCACTACCCTACCTATATCAGTGCCGAGGCTGCGGAGTTTCCATTTATCTATGTCAGCGCCGGGCAACGGGGACTTCAACTGAAACTCGCCCCTGACGATCTGCTGCGCATGTCGGAGGGGGAGTATGCAGTGATTAGTGAGTAGTGATTAGTGATCGTGAATGATGAATAGTTTCGGTCGTAATGTCAGGCTTACCACTTTCGGGGAGAGTCATGGGGAAGCCCTCGGGGGTATCATCGATGGATGCACTCCGGGGGTTCGACTTGACATGGAGGCTGTACAGCGGGAGGTGGATCGCCGCCGTCCGGGTCAGTCGCCGTTGACTACTTCCCGACGTGAGGGCGACCGTGTGCAGTGGCTTTCGGGTCTTTCGCCTGACGGTCTTACGCTTGGCACTCCTCTGGCGTTTATGGTGCGAAATGAGGATACGCGCTCGGGTGATTATGACAACCTTCGCGACACTTTTCGTCCTAATCATGCCGACCGTACTTACCTGGAGCGATACGGCATTCGTGACCATCGCGGAGGGGGACGTGCCTCAGCTCGTGAGACCCTGAGCCGTGTGGTAGCCGGAGCGGTGGCCCGACAGATGCCCTCCTTAGCGGGTATTACCGTGTCGGCCCGACTGATCCGTATGGGTACCATGGAGGTGCCCGAAGGATGGAAACCCCTCTCCTATCGCGCTCTTGCGTCTGAGGGTAAAGCCGAGAGGATTGAGGATCCAGTCAGCCGCTACCTACTTGATATCATGCGCCGCCAGGATTCCGTTGGAGGCGTGGTGGAGTGTGTCATATCGGGTCTTCGTGCCGGAGTCGGTAACCCGGTCTTCGACAAGCTTCAGGCCTTGCTCGGGAGCGCCATGCTCTCCATCAATGCGGCCATGGGGTTTGAGTATGGGGAGGGATTCAGCGCAGCCGCTATGCTCGGCAGTGAAATGGCTGATGAGATGTATATGGGAGTTGGCGGTGAGGTATACTATAAGTCCAATCACTGCGGCGGCATCAACGGCGGGATCTCCAACGGGCAGCCGATCCGCATGCGCATAGCCTTCAAGCCGACTCCGACCATCAGCCGACCGCTACATACCGTCACCACCGCCGGAGAAGACACACTGCTTAAAGCCATCGGACGTCATGACCCCTGCGTAGCTATTCGAGCCGTCCCGGTCGTAGAGGCGATGGCCTTGCTGGTTCTGGCCGATCTCCTAACCGCCACTCCCCGCTGATGTATTAACAACCTGGTTTTCCCTGT
>CAMWHX010000173.1 GCA_947174155.1 uncultured Porphyromonadaceae bacterium | reverse complement strand
GATCCCAACACAAGCACTGGCTTCGACTTTGACCTTGACGCCTCCGCTTTTATGCTCGGCGAAAACAAGAAACTCCCCCTCGATGAGTTCTTCGTGTTTTACAACAATCCTGTCTCCCCTGACAAGGCTGTCGAATCATCGGGCGATGACCTCACCGGTGGCAACAGCGATGGTGGCGACGACGAGACTATCACGGTGGATCTCGCCAAGGTCGACCCACGCATTCAGGAAATCGTCTTCACGGTCACTATCCACGAGGCCGACCAGCGTCGTCAGAACTTCGGACAGGTCCACAACTCCTATATCCGAATCTACAATGCCGTCACCAACGAGGAGATCGCCAAATACGACCTCGACGAGGACTTCTCGATTGAGACTGCGGTGGAGTTCGGTCGCCTTTACAAGCGTAACGGCGAGTGGAAGTTTGAGGCGATGGGTAACGGTTACAAAGGTGGCTTGCAGTTTTTCGTTGATAAATACGTCGGCTGATTATGGCTATAAATCTTGTAAAGGGACAGCGCATCAACCTCGAGAAGAGCAACGGCTCCAAGCTTACAAACTTCTGTGTCGGTTGCAACTGGGGCGCTATCGTATCCGGGGGATTCCTGGGATTTGGAAAATCAGTACAGGATGTCGATCTTGACCTCTCGTGCCTTATGATAGATGCGAACGGTAAGATCGTGGACCACATATACTCCCCGCTCTACAAGCGTGAGTTTCTCGGGCGTTACGGCATGCCTCCCGGCAAGGTCGACTCCCATGATCGTGCCCTCCACCATAGCGGAGACGACCTGAAAGGTGATCAGGATGGTGATGACGGTCTCGACAATGAGATTATCACCGTTGACCTCAATCGCGTCAGCCCTGACATTAATCAGATCTTCTTCTTCCTCAACAACTGCGGTCGCGAGGACTTCTCCCAGATACCTTACGCCTCCATCCGCATGTATGAGGGGACACCTCAGCGAGTCAAGGAGGTGTTTGCCTCCTATGATGTGGCAGCCGAACCTCAGTATAAGGGGATGACGGCTCTCATCATGGGTAAGCTCTATCGCCGTGGCGGAGAGTGGAAATTCTCGGCTATCGGGGATGCTTATCCCGATGCCAACCTCTGTGAGACAATCCAACGTATAGTATCTAATTACGCTAAATAATCATGAGAAGACTACCCGTATATCTCCTCCTTGACTGCTCCGGTTCGATGTTTGGCGAACCGATCGAGGCAGTAAAGAATGGAGTTCAGGTATTGGTCTCGACCCTACGCCAGGACCCCTACGCACTCGAAACCGCATACCTAAGCATCATCACTTTCGACAGCACCGCTCAGCAGGTTACCCCCTTGACCGAGCTTGCAGCTTTCCAGCAGCCCAATATCCAGGCCAGCGGTTGCACCGCTCTGGGCGAGGCGCTCGCTCTCCTGGCTCAGAAGGCTGATCAGGAAGTCACCAAAACCACCGCCGAACAGAAGGGTGATTGGAAACCCCTCGTTTTTATCATGACCGACGGCGAACCGACTGATGACCTCAACAAGGGTCTCGCCGAGTTCAAGAAGCGCAAATGGGGCATGGTCGTGGCTTGTGCCGCCGGTGCCGGTGCCAACACCGACACCCTGAAGAAGATCACTGAGTGTGTCGTATCTCTCGACACGGCTGACAGCGCAACCATCAAGGCCTTCTTCAAATGGGTGTCTGCCTCCGTGAGCTCCGGCAGCATGAAGGTCGAGGAGACCGGAGCCGAAGCCACTTCTCTCAGCGAGCTTCCCCCTCCGCCGCCCGAAGTAAATATCGTAGTCTGACAGGATTTCGTTATCCTCTGTCGTCCACTGCGGACGACAGAGGATAACGAAATCCAAATCCCCTAATAGTTGCTCTAAATTATCATGAGACGTCTTCCCGTATATCTTCTCATAGACACATCCGGTTCAATGCGTGGCGAACCGATTGAGTCGGTCAAGGTCGGCCTCGAAGCGATGCTTTCAAGCCTTCGTCAAGACCCCTACTCTTTGGAGACAGTAAATATCAGCATCATCACTTATGACCGCGAGGTGAAACAGATCCTTCCCCTCACGCCTCTTGATGAGCTTCAACTCCCGGAGATCACGACCCCCGAGAGCGGCCCCACACATACCGGGCAGGCTCTGAAACTCCTTTGCGAGAGGATAGATCAGGAAGTACGCCTCAGTTCTCCCGACCGGAAAGGGGACTGGATGCCACTGCTGTTTCTGATGACTGATGGCAAGCCCTCGGATATCCAACTGTATAAGGAGATGATTCCTGAGATTAAGAAGCGTCATTTTGCAAGCATCATAGCCTGCGCCGCCGGGATGAGTGCAAAAACCGAACCGCTTAAAGAGCTGACGGATAAGGTTTATTCTCTTGATACACTTGACAGTACTGCATTCAAGGAGTTCTTCAAATGGGTATCGGACTCAATCGGTGTCGGTAACCGCAGTATCGGAGCCACGGATGAGCTCGTGCTTCCACCTCCCCCGGCAGAGGTAAACGTCATCGTATGACATCATTGATTGAGTTGCTGATAAGCATCTCGTAAAAATCAGACTATTAAAGGGTAGTAACCATGAACTGTAAACTTATTGGCCAATTTGTCCAGCATCTCGAAGTGACGCTCTCCCCCGGAGAGAGTTTCTTCGCTGAGAAGGGGACTGTCATCTATCTCGAAGCCGGTATAGAGAAGGAACTGAGTTTCAACGGCACGGGTCTGCGCCGCATCCTCGGGGCGCGACTCTCGGGGGAATCAATGTTTATCCTGCGACTCTACAATGTCTCCAATATGGCCCGCAAAGTCGTCATCGGCAGCCGTTTCGGGATGATTCCGGTGAAGATCAACGGAGAGACAATGATATGCCAGCGCGGTGCCTATGTCGGATCCAGCAATAAGGTGAATATTACGACCAAATTGTCGATTTCAGGTCTCACGGGGGGTATGGGTCTGTTTTTACAGAAGATACAGG
>CAMWHX010000172.1 GCA_947174155.1 uncultured Porphyromonadaceae bacterium | reverse complement strand
GTATGGGGGAGGGTATTGCCCCGTGTGAGGGTGACGGCGAGATAATTTATCTTCCGGCCCGCCTCCCGATGGATGTGGATTTCGATAGGAGCGTCAGGACCGTCGGTACCGGTTTCTCGGCTATGCCGCTGATCGTGAAGTTTGGCACGGAGGCCCGGATTGACAATGTGGTGCTTCGATTGAAATTCGATGATCTCACACCCTCTGTCGATTATGTCCTCTCAATGCTTGATGCGGACCCCGCGTTTCAGTATGAAGGATCCACACTTAGCATAGATGCCGATGGCGATGGTATCTTCGGTTCCACTACAGCAGGATGCGATTCTTCCGCAACCGGTGAATGGAGTCTGACGGAATATGAAAACTGCTTCGTTCTGACATGTGGTGACGAGGAGGTGGATTATCTGCTCTATCTTCCCGAAGCGGAAGCCGGTGCGGGTGTAGTGTTACCGGAGGCGATGACTTTCGCACTGTCGGATGAGGTCAACAGAATACCTGCCTTCGTACAGCGTGCTGCGGAGTACGATGCCATCAACTATTCCTGGTATCGACGCACGACAAGTGATACCGGCTCTACGGTCAACAACTCGAGCGATATCGTCTCCTCCCTTGCGAGTGCGGCCGCCACTTTCGGACAGTTGACCTATAAGGGTGACAAGGTCGGAGAACTCTACATCACTCTTCGTGCCCGGACCGGAAAGGGTTCCTCATACTCATTCAGCAATGCCTGTCATTTCACCCTGCTTCCCCCCGAGAGACCGGTTGAAAGCATATCGTTTGCCGAAGAGGTCGTCAATGCACCCTTGAACTCCGTAGTTGTCAACGATATGAAGATTTATCCGGAAGACGCGACTTATACCGCTGTCACATACAAGTCGAGTGACACGAAAGTCGCCACCGCCTCCGCTACGGCATTCAAGACCACCAAGACACCGGGCAGCGCTACAATCTCAGTAACATCAAAATGGAATCCGGAGGTTTCCGGGTCGTTTGAGATAGCCTCCGAACTGCGTCACCCTGTGACTGACTTCACTCTGCGTGAGATAGAGGTAAGCGATGACAACGTGATAGTATTGCATCCCAAGCAGATGTTTGGCGCCATCTTCGATGTGGAGCCTGCCAACGCCGATATTCCGGATATGACCGTGACCTTCTCCGACTACGGCACAAATAAGGATAATTACATCTTCTCAGGCTATAAGGTCAACTATTGGGATGAGAACAATACCCGCATCCAGTTCTATGAAGTAAGCGGACATAGAACAGGCGAGGGGAAGATGATCGTCTCCACAACCGACGGATCCAATATCACCAAGGAGTATACCATCCGTGTCGAGGAGCAGGATCATACTCCTATGGCCAACGGTTATACCGAGGGTACGATCATGCTCAACGAGGAGTGGTTCGGCCACACCAACGGCGGTCTGAACTATATCACTCCCGATGGTGAGATGATGTATCAGGTCTACGAGAAGGAGAACCCCGGAATGTCGTTTGGCTGCACTTCACAGTTTGCTACTATCTGGGCTGACAGACTTATCGTCATATCCAAGCAGGCTGATGATGCCGGAGACCCCTTGCGTGGCGGTGGCCGCGTCGTCGTGGCTGATGGCAAGACCCTGAAGCGTATCGGTTCGATCAATGACCTGATATGGGGTGATGAGACAAGAAGTGCTGATGGCCGCGCCGTCGTCGGTGCAACTCCCGACAAGGTATATGTCGGCTCCAACAATGGAATCTATATCGTAGACCTTAACAACATCGAAGTCACGGGTAAGATTACCGACTTCGATGAGACCGGCAGTGCCGGCAGTGACCTATACAGTGGTCAGATCGGCGACATGGTTCATGCCGGAAAATATGTGTTTGGTATCAAGCAGAATGACGGAGCCTTCGTCATTGATACCGAGAACGACAAAGTCGTTAAAACCTTCCCCGAGCTCAAGAATGTGCAGGGTGTCACCCAGACTGCCGACGGTAATGTCTGGATTGCCGATATCGTGGATGGCAACGGACGCTTCACTTGTATAGATCCCGAGAGTCTTGAGAAAAACGAAGCGATGTCCATAATCCTCCCCGCTGAGGTCGGGTATCCTGTCTGCGGGTGGGGTGCATGGCGCAATACACCCTTTGTCGGCAGCCATACTCGCAACACGATCTGGTTTAACACCGGTGGCGGTATCGCAGGCGGTTCCTCCAAGGATCGTTTCTATGGTTGGGAGGTTGGTTCCGATCCCCGCGATCTCAAACCTGTGTTTGACCTTGGAGAAGCTCATCTGACCGGTTCGCATAAGAATGTGCTCCAGAAGACTTACGGTACCCTCCGTTATGACGAGCGTACAGGAGAGCTCTTCCTGATGACCACTGAGGACTCTGCTTCCGGACACTACCGATACAACTGGACTCACTTCATAGACCCCGATTCAGGTGAGATCCTGCGTACCATCGCCCTGAGACCTTACTACTGGTTCCAGTGTTTCCCCATCTTCCCCGATGTGCATGATGCCGAGATATCGCTGGATAATCTCAGTGTAAATCTGCAGGATGGAGAGAAGACCATAGATCTGACCGAGTACGTGACTGACAAGGACAATATTGACCGAAATATACGACTATCACTCGTGGCCGAACCTATGCTCGCTTCCTGGTTTAATCAGGCAGAAGCTGCCAATGTGACTCTTGACGGTACTAATCTTGTCATCAAGCCCAACGCAGCCGGTAGCCGCTATTTCACACTTGCAGCTGAATCCAACGGACGCCGGATAAGCAAGAGCCTTTCGGTCAACGTCACAGACCTCACGGTCGGTGTGGGAAGTGTCACCGGCGCAGACCGCTCTGTATCGTGCGACGGAAAGCGAATCCGCATCCGTAACTTCAACGGCGAAACTATCAAGGTGTTTGATACGGCAGGTCGGGTGCTGACAGCTGTAGATGTTGACAGCGATGATTACATATTCGATTTCGGTAACCATCCCGGGGTGTATG
>CAMWHX010000171.1 GCA_947174155.1 uncultured Porphyromonadaceae bacterium | reverse complement strand
CCGAAGAGCCGACCTGTGCCGAGCAACTCGCGCGAAGCTCCCAGCAAGGTGAGGGCAAACGTAAAACCGATGCCGCACCCCAGACCATCAAGCAGGGAGGCGAAGACACCGTTTTTGCCGGCGAAGGCCTCGGCGCGTCCGAGCAGGATACAGTTGACCACAATGAGTGGTATGAAGATGCCGAGCGAGGCGTTGAGCGCCGGCATCCAGGCGTTGACAGCCAACTGCAATACCGTCACAAAGGAGGCGATGACCACGATATAGACAGGGATTCTCACCTTGTCAGGCACGAGGCTCTTGATCGATGAAATTGCCACGTTGCTGCATACCAGCACCGCAGCGGTTGCCACACCCATCATCAGACCGTTCATGGCCGACGACGTGGTGCCGAGCGTGGCACACATTCCCAGCAGCAGCACGAAGACCGGATTGCCGGGGATAATACCATTATATAGAGTTTTCCAGTAGTTCATCTCTATTGTTTTCAGTAGTTCACATCTCTATTGCTGTATTTCGGTCTTACGGCGGGAGGCACCGCTGGAAGCATCGTGACCTCGGGCAGAATCCTTTACGTCTCCACCCTCCGCATCGCTTATCGACCGGTAAGCCTCATAGGCATCGCGCATCACACCGAGGAATGCCCGCGAAGAGATAGTGGCGGCGGTGATGGCATCTATATCACCGCCATCCTTGGAGACGGTGAAGTTGCTCGTGGCGGGATTACGGTTGATGACCGAGCGAGCCCCCGTCGGATCGCGAAACCATGTCTCCATCTTGGTGCCGAGGCCCGGAGTCTCAGCCTGTTGGAGCACTCGGTAATCGCGTACCGTACCGTCAGCCGTAAAGCCGACCATAAGCACGATTTCTCCACCGAATCCCTCCATAGTACGCCCTTTGACAGCCGCTCCGACAAGGCGCCCTCCCTCCCGGGCCGGATAGACGATGCAGACATTATCGCCGACAGTGACAGTGTCGGCTTGGGCCTCGGGGTCATTGTCAAACGGAGGTGCCACTTCGCGTATAGCGGCTATCTGAGCCTCGCGCGCCTGACGCTCGATAGGATCCTTGGTGATCTGATACATAGCGCCTAAGATGGCACCGGCTCCCACGCTCACGATGCCGAGCGAGAGAAGCATGTTGGGTAGGGTGGATGGCAGTTTCTTCATGACTTCCTCCTTTCTCCGAATATTCTCGGGCGACAGTAGCGGTTGATGAGAGGCACGAAACTGTTCATCAGCAATATGGCAAACGACATACCCTCCGGGTAGGCTCCGAAGCGACGGATCACGATAGTAATCAGACCGATACACAGTCCGAAGATAATCTGACCCTTATGAGTCATCGGGGAGGTGACATAATCCGTAGCCATGAAGACCGCACCTAACAGCATACCTCCGGAGAGGAGATCGAGCAGAGGATTGCCGCCGAGAGCCCAGGAGAGGGCAGCTGCTCCGACGAGCACCGATACGGTGGTGTGCCAGGTGACGGTGCGGCGCCACAGGAGCCATCCCCACCCGATGAGGATTGCGATCGCGCCGATCTCACCCATGGATCCGTTCATGCGTCCTAAGGCCATATCCATCAGGTTCGCTCCCGCGCGTGCCCCCTCCGGATCAAACTTCATGGCGCTCAGGAATGTGGCGCCTGAGTATCCGTCGATACCGCTTCCCACCTCCATAGGCCACGAAGTCATGGCCGCCGGAAAGGAGAGGAGCAGGAAGACGCGCCCCACGAGAGCCGGATTCCAGATGTTGCATCCCAAACCGCCAAACGACATCTTGCCGATTCCTATAGCCACGACCGCGCCGATAATGACCATCCACCAGGGGAGGATACTCGGCAGGTTGAAGGCCAAGAGGAGGCCTGTGATGATGGCCGACCCGTTGGTCAATGTGTTGGGACGGTGGAAGAGATAACGCTCTATGGAGTATTCCGTAAGCATACAGGCAGCCACCGATATCAGTGTCACCGTGAGGGCGGGGAGACCGAAGGTCCACAGCGCTACGGCTAACGCCGGCATCAGGGCTATGATGACATTCCACATATCCCGGTCGAGCGAGAGACCCGAGTGGATATGGGGGGAGAGGGATATGATGAGTTTCTTATCCATATGTCAAGGCAGGTTTTTGGCTATTTGCTTCCCAAGTCTTATATAGTCGACCATCGGACGGGCTGAGGGACAGATATATGTGCAGCAACCACATTCGAGACAGTTCATGACACCGGCATCGCGCACCTCAGGGGCCAGACGCATCTTGGCCAGGTTCATCAGCAGATATGGCTCCAGACCCATCGGACACACATTTACGCATCGGGCACACCGTATGCAGGGTCGCGGCGGGCGACGCATCGCCTTGTCCTCCGGGAGGATGACTACACCCGATAATCCCTTGGTAGCCGGAGCGTCAGGCTGAGAGATGGCACGGCCCATCATCGGACCACCCGCGATGATTTTGCGGGTATCCTCGGGCAATCCTCCTGCCGCCTCGATTAGATGAAAGACGGGGGTACCGTTGTCCACCATAAAGTTGCACTCTCCTGTTACCGAAGGCCCGGTCACTGTCACGATACGACGTGTCAGGGGGCGCCGGAGTCTTACAGCCTCGTAGACCGAGAAGGCGGTAGCCACATTGTCGACTACCACGCCCACGTCTATCGGGAGACCGCCGCAGGGGACTTGTCGCCCTGTCAGAGCTTCGATGAGTTGCTTTTCTCCACCCTGGGGGTATCTCGTGCGTAGCGCGACGACCGAGATGTCTGCTCCCGCGTCTGCGGCTGCCTCGCGCATCCGCCGGATAGCCTCCGGCTTGTTGTTTTCGATACCGACGAGAGCCTTGGGAGCGTTCACGGCGCGCATGAGCATCTTGATACCCTCCATAATCTGCTTCGGGCAGGCCCGCATCAGTTGGTCGTCGCAGGTGAGACAAGGCTCACACTCGGCACCATTGATGATGACCATTTCCGCGCGCTTCCCCTCAGGAGTCGAGAGCTTGACACGTGTGGGGAAGGTTG
>CAMWHX010000170.1 GCA_947174155.1 uncultured Porphyromonadaceae bacterium | reverse complement strand
GTTGTGTCGCTATACAGTGACCTGATTCTGATTGTGGCTGCCATCGCAAGCTACATCCTCGGTCAGGATCACTTCTCATGGTGGCAGATGCTCGCAATAGCCTTGATGCTCGTGTCGGTTTACCTCGTCGAAGTCGCCGAGAAGAAAACCCACACCGCGGTCATCCCCGCTTCTGTGGAGAATAGCTCCTCAACGACTCAGAGTGACAGTAAAAGCATTGGTAAGTAAGCGGGTACGCAGATTGCAGACACGGTTGCGGTCAAGGCGAAGTCGGTAACCCAGAGTGACATTCCAAGGATGTGTCGGCAGAGTGACCGAGAGATCATTACGGACACCCATAATGTTGCCCCACCAGCCGAGATGCACCAGGTCACTGTGGTTGCCGAGATATATCTCGTAATAGCTCTCACCATACTGAGGTGAAAAGAGGAGGGACGCAACCGGGATACTCACCCTCTCCTCCACCCGTATCGGGAACCCCCGGATCTTGCCGCGCCACTCCGCTCCGCCGACGGCGCGCAGCTCTACCGATGCACGCACGGCGGCAGGATTATTGCTGTTACGCGGCACGTATCCTGCCCCGGCATTGATACCGGATGTGCCTCCGGCATAGAGTGTCACACCCTGCACGGGTCTCCATCCATGATTCATTCCCCAGTTCAAAGAGCCTTCAAATTCATATTTACGGGCATTGCCGCGGGGATTCAGCAAACTTCCGAAGGCGAAGCGTCCCCCGTATTGCATTCGCCACGCCCCGTCGCCACAGCGCATCGGCAACTGCTGGCCTATAAACACTCCGATCTCAGTCCCTGCGTAGGTGACCGGAGAGAGATAGGTCTCCAACGCATGCAGCCTGCCTATCTCCACGCCTCCACCGAAACGCGATGCGCTCCAATCCCCCGCAGTGTGGATGGAGTATTCTGCAGGGCGTACAGCCTCCGCCACGATGGCTCCGGCCCAGACCATCGAGAGTCCCATGATAAGAAGATACTTGTTCATAACCTCTCCCTCCTCATATATTTAAGCGCTGTGTCAAGGATCCGGTCATACCCGGCGGCAAGCTCTGTCTCACTGCTGCTAACCTCAAAACCGGGGGTAGGATCTATGCCATCCTCAATATTGCAATCTTCCGGATCGGAGACGGGACTCGCGCTGAAACGTATTGACCACCCGTTGGGGAGCTCGGAGGTAAAGGGCAATCCCCCGCCCCCTCCGGTACGGGCACCGATGACGGTGACCTGCGGAAGTGACTTCATGACCGCCACGAAGTCATTGGCAGCACTGAAACAGGAACGGTTTGTCAGCACTGCGAGTGGAATGTCGAGCAGCGATATTCGCCGCGGATCACACGGCTCATAGCTGTATTCATAGGGATCGGAAAACTCATTATGTCCCGGTCCTGTCTTGTGGCGGATATACCCTCCGACTACCGGACGATCGATAAATCGCGACACCATGGTCTCGACATTCGTCAGCAATCCACCTCCGTTGTCACGCACATCTATGATCAAACCCTTGGCCTCTATGAAGGAGAAGAGGATATAATCCAGATTAAGTTGACCTATACCGGCCGAGAAACTGGGATAATACATATATCCGATACTGTCGGGCATCATGGTGTAGTAGATGCCTGACGTGCGGGGGCAGTCGAAACCTATATAAAACTCTTCGAGAGTGCGCTTGTTGAAATCCTGCGGATAGTCGGTCCACCATTTCGAGTAGTAGGAAGTATTGAAGGAGGAGACAAGATTGACGTGTCCGTCGCGAAGCTCGTCAAGCATCGCGGCACAAAGATTAAACAGCTCTCCATCCTTCATGTCGGATGTCACCCGAGCCCTGTATGCCTGTCCGATACTGTCCCAGTCAAGCCCCTTCTCATCCAGATAGCAGTAGCGGGTGTCGATGATGGTCCAAAGAGCGTCAAAATTACCATAGGGATCATCGGCAAAACCTATCTCCTCCTCATCACATGCCGTAAGACTCAAAACCGCTAAGAACGCAGCGGTGAGTGTCGATACGCCACGCCATCCTCCTGTCCGGGTTCTGCTCCCGGCCATAAACCACTCATTACGGATATTCATAAGTTGCGAATCTCCCGGTTATAACTCAGGAGTTTCCTCCTTATCCTCGCTTTCCTCTCCATCGGGCAGCGTCTCCTCGAAATCCGTGAAGAGATCACCCTGGATCACCCTCGGACCCTGCTTGGTGACCTCATCTTCTGACTCCTCACCTTCCGACTCGGTAATCTCCGGCTCCGGTTCAGGCTCCGGGAAACGGAGGGGTTCGAGCTCCGAGACGGATTCGAGATTGAATGTGGTCAGACGTTTACCCTTGGCCTTATATCCCTTGACTGCGATAAACTCCTCGGCATCTATCTCCATCTCCGGGCGCGTCGAGTCGATACCCCCGAAGTTCAGTTGAAGACGCGGGTAGACGGTATCGGTCAGCAGAAGCACGCGTGACTTCTCATCCTGACCTACGAAGCGCTGAGGTTTAGCCGAGGGTTCGAAGAGGAATCGTTTCAGGTAGGGATACCCCTGCTGAGCGTCATAGAGCGCAAGCGTCCACACCTTATGAGGATCAAACTTCTCGATACGATCGATATTGTCGTCGTAATGGTTTTCGTCGGAGTAATTGGTGGTATAATACTCCCCGTCGCGGGTGATGACAAGCACCAGGTCCTCCCCTTGGAAGGTGCCCAGACTCTCGCCGCGTCCGTCATAATTGAGACGCAGCACATCGCGGTCAAACCACACCTCACGACCACCCAGCGTGCTGCCGCCACGCTTTTCGAGAGTTATATCCTTGACAGCATATTTGCTCACCAGATTGCCCAGTGACTCCTTACCCTTGATGTCGAGATCTGCAAAGTCCACATATATAATCTGATGACGCGGACGGCGTCCGTCGGGTCCCGGCTCATCTTTGAGCACTACCTTGACAGTCTCCGCCTCACCATTGGGGTTACTGGTCAGCCACTCCACCCGACTCCCGGGGACACCCTTGGTCATCGAATACTCCTTGT
>CAMWHX010000169.1 GCA_947174155.1 uncultured Porphyromonadaceae bacterium | reverse complement strand
CATATAAGGATATATGATAGTAAAGAGATATACGATAATGGTCGCCATGATGCTGGCCCTGACATTGGGGACTTCATGCGCCTCGTCAGGCTCACGCACAGCTGCGACGACAGCCGAAGAGTCTGCGGTCGTCGAGGCCCCGGCGTTTGACGGCGACAGCGCCTACGCCTACGTGGCGCGTCAGGTTCAGGCCGGACCGCGTGTCCCCAACACAGAGGCACATCGCCGGATCGGTGATTGGCTTGCCGCCGAACTGCGTCGCCACGGTGCCCGAGTCATAGAGCAACCGATGACCCTCACTGCTTTCGACGGCACGCGCCTGAATGGCCGCAATATCTTCGGGCAGTATAACCCGGAGGCCACAAGCCGTATCCTGCTGTTGGCCCACTACGACTGTCGTCCCTGGGCTGACCATGATCCCGATCCGGCAAAGCGCTCCCTCCCGGTCGACGGTGCCAACGATGGCGCCAGCGGAGTGGGCGTCCTCCTCGAACTGGCCCGCCAGCTCAAAGCCCTCCCCCCCTCGATCGGTGTCGACATCCTCTTCGCCGACGCTGAGGATTGGGGATCGGAGGGGGATGATGAATCCTGGGCGATGGGCACACGCTATTTCGCTCAGAATCCCCCCGTCGCCGGCTATGCACCGGACGAGGCGATACTGCTTGATATGGTGGGAGCGCCGGATGCGGTATTTCCCCGAGAGTGGTTCTCACAGCAGTCGGCTCCGGGCCTGCTGACGGCCCTATGGGCCACAGCTGACGAGTTAGGACTCGGAGAGCGCTTCGCCGACCGTCCAGGCGGAGCCATCAACGATGACCATATCGAGCTTATCCGAGTCGGTATTCCCGCAGTCGACATCATTGACCTGCGGGACTCCGGCTTCAACGACCGCTGGCACACCACCTCCGACACCATGGAGGGTATCTCCGCCCAAACCCTCCGCGAGGTCGGCCAAGTAATCACCGCCTATATCCGCTCCAAAAACTAACCCCGGAAGCCGGCCCCCAAGCCTGTCGCCTCCGGATTGTGATCCGAGCGAAGCGAGGATAAACCAAGCGAGGATAAACCAAGCGAGGATAAACCAAGAAAAGAATCTAAAAACTATATAAATATGGACTTTATAGAAGAGCTCACCTGGCGAGGTATGATCCACACCATGATGCCGGGCACAGACGAGCAACTCCGCAAGGAGATGACCACAGCCTACCTCGGCATCGACCCGACAGCCGACAGCCTCCACATCGGCCACCTCTGCGGCGTGATGATGCTGAGACACCTGCAACGCTGCGGCCACAAACCCATCGCCCTCATCGGAGGCGCCACCGGTATGATCGGTGATCCCTCCGGCAAATCAGCCGAGCGAAACCTGCTTGACGAGGCCACCCTGCGTCATAACCAGGAGGCCATCAAGGCCCAGCTGGGGCGCTTCCTCGACTTCGAGAGCGACAAACCCAACCGCGCCGAGCTGGTCAACAACTACGACTGGATGAAGGACTTCTCCTTCCTCGACTTCGCCCGTGATATCGGCAAGCATATCACCGTCAACTACATGATGGCCAAAGACTCCGTGCAGAAGCGCCTCAACGGCGAGGCCCGCGACGGCCTGAGCTTCACGGAGTTCACCTACCAGCTCCTGCAGGGCTTCGACTTCCTCCACCTCTACGAGACCAAGGGATGCAAACTCCAGCTCGGTGGCTCTGACCAGTGGGGCAACATCACCACCGGCTCCGAACTGGTGCGCCGCAAACTCGGCGGCGAGGTCTTCGCCCTCACCTGCCCCCTGATCACCAAGCCCGACGGTGGCAAATTTGGCAAGACCGAGAGCGGCAACGTCTGGCTCGATGCCCGCTACACCAGCCCCTACAAGTTCTATCAGTTCTGGCTCAACGTCGGCGACGAGGAGGCTCAGAAGTACCTGAAGATCTTCACCTTCCTGACCAAGGAGGAGATTGATGCCCTGGTAGCCGAACACGCTGTCGACCCCGGCCAGCGCGTGCTCCAGAAGCGCCTGGCCAAGGAGGTGACCGAGATGGTCCACGGTGCCGAAGCCTACAACACCGCAGTGGAAGCAAGCCGCATCCTCTTTGCCAACAACACCGCCGACGCCCTGCGTGCCCTCGACGAGAAGACACTGCTCGACGTCATGGAGGGTGTGGAGCAATTCACCATCTCCCGCGAGACCTTGCAAAACGGCATCGGAGTGCTCGACCTGCTCGCCTCCGAGACCTCTATCTTCCCCTCCAAGGGTGAGGCCCGCAAGATGATCCAGGGGGGCGGTGTCAGCATCAACAAGGAGAAGATCACAGACCCCAATACTGTCATCACCGCCGAATCCCTCCTCAACGACAAGTATCTGCTCGCTCAGCGCGGCAAGAAGAACTATTACCTCATCATAGCTCAGTGATGCGTACTAATCATATGGAGTCATCACGCCGCCACATCGGTTTCTCCGTGGCAACCGGTGTGGCGATCGTGGGGGTAGCCCTCTCCGCAGCCGCCCTATCCTCTTGTGGCAACGACTCTCCCGATAATCCCGATGCGGGTTCCCACGTATATCAGGAATATGCCGTCGAGGCCAACGACATGGCGGTCATCGCCAAGGCGAATCTGCGCAGGGGTAATGCGACGGGGGAGTGTGTACGCCTCTCGGGACGCTCGGCTCTGCTGGCCAACGGGGAGGAGATGGAGTATCATATGCTCACCCCGAAGGAGGACTACACCTACATGGCTATGTTTCCCCGCGACACTCGGAGCGTGGAGTTTCGGCTGAAAGTTGACGACACATACAGCCTCGTCAACACCGCAGCGCTCGGATATGTGGCTGACCTGCATCTCGTCGGCGAGAAGGAGAATGAGCCTTACACCGCTACCGAAGGCTCTCTGCTGAAAGTCGATGTCACCGGTGTGGAGATGCTGACCCTCTCGGCATCAGTGGCTACCACACTCCCTCTGGGCACGGAAAACTGGTCATGTGCCATCAGCGTCAGCGGAGATCTCATCATCACCCCTGCCCTGAAGCCGGGTCGCTACATACTGACGCTGACCTCCTCGACGAGTTTCCCCACCGAGAAAAACGACTCCCCCGCCGCGGGCATA
>CAMWHX010000168.1 GCA_947174155.1 uncultured Porphyromonadaceae bacterium | reverse complement strand
GCTTCAATTCACCTCCGCGGGCTATCGACAGCACTTCGAAGCTACGGGGTGTCCCCTCATGCTCGCCACGTGCCACATAGTCGCGTTCCTGGATAGTGTGGATGGTGGGGGCATATGTGGAGGGACGACCTATGCCGAGTTCTTCCATTTTCTTAACCAATGTGGCTTCCGTGAATCGCGGGGGGGCCTGCGTGAAGCGTTCTGTCGCGGTGATTTCGGTCGCAGTGAGAATCTCACCTACCGTCATGGGAGGAAGCAGGGAATCCTCATCCTGACCGTCGGCACCTTTACCCCATACACGCATGAATCCGTCAAATATGACTACCTGCCCTTCGAGACGGAAGAGTCCGTCGCGGGCCGCTTCGGGGAGTGTGGCATTATCGGCGGGAGTCAGGGAGATATCGACATTGGTCTTCTCCAGCTCGGCATCCGCCATCTGGGAGGCCACTGTGCGACGCCAGATCAGATCATACAATTTTCGTTCCGGCTCGGTGCCCTCGATGTTTCTACGGGTCACGTAGGTCGGTCGTATGGCCTCGTGTGCCTCTTGGGCACCCTTGGAGGCGGTATGATAGTGACGGGGCGCACTGTATCGCTCACCCATTTCGGAGGTGATGACTCCGGCGATGTCTCTCACGGCAATTTCAGAGAGATTGAGGGAGTCGGTACGCATATATGTAATGTGTCCCGCCTCATAGAGGCTTTGTGCGATTCTCATGGTCATGCTGACCGGAAATCCGAGACGTCGCGAGGCCTCCTGCTGGAGCGTAGAGGTGGTGAAGGGGGGGAGCGGAGCACGTTTCAGAGGACGCACCACGACCTCCGAGACAGCATAACTGCTTCCGGCTGCTATATTGAGCAGGAGAGCAGCCTGAGCCTCGTCCGGCACACGGCGTGTGAACTCGGCTCTTACCGTCCTCTCCTTATCGAGTGCGAAGCGGGCGTTGACACGATAGAAACTTTCAGTCACGAAATCGCGTATTTCCTGCTCTCTCTCGCATATCAGGCGCACAGCCACACTCTGCACTCGTCCGGCCGACAGGGCAGGTTTGATCTTCTTCCACAACACCGGACTGAGCTCGAACCCCACGATACGGTCGAGCACGCGGCGCGCCTGCTGGGCATTGACGCGGTCAAGGTCTATGGTGCGGGGATTCTCGATGGCGTGCAGGATAGCGGGCTTGGTGATCTCATGGAAGACGATTCTCTTCGTCGTGGCCGGATCCAGTCCGAGCACCTCGCTGAGATGCCACGCGATAGCCTCTCCCTCGCGGTCTTCATCGGATGCGAGCCACACGGTGTCAGCCTCGGAGGCCGCCTTCTTCAGCTGGCGCACGAGGTCCTTCTTGTCTTCGGGAACCTCATACTGCGGTGTGAAATTATTTTCAAAATCTATCGAAATCCCCTTGGTCTTGAGGTCACGGATGTGGCCGGCACTCGACATGACGGTGAAGTCCGGGCCAAGAAACTTCTCAATAGTCTTGGCCTTATGTGGAGACTCGACGATTACTAAATTCTTCATAATCAGAATATTGACAGGTGCAATAGCAGATGTAGGCACGACTCGCCGCGCCCCCTTCCGGGGCGGTAAGTCGTGTTTCACGCCGCTAAATTACTAAAAATTCCGCAAATTGGCTCTATGCGGGGATGCATTTCTTACGAAGCGGGGTCTTCGACCGGTGGCAAGAGGTAGTCCGGACTATCTCCTTTTATCGCTTCGCCGACGGTTCTGACGGCGACGGCGTCCACCTCTATGTTTTCCCGACGGACGTCCCTGAGAAGCGGGAGCGGCTTCCCGGCTGAACGCGTCACTACCCTCCTCTTGAAGCTCTGCGCTACGCACCCGTATACGTGAGGTCTGAGTCTCCGGCACCGATCCAATGGCCACCGCTAATTGCAGCAACCGTTCCATGCGCTCCGGAGAAGCGCACAGTTCCTGCAACTGGCGAAGCTGACGATCGGTCATATCCTCGGCGTGGGGACCCCACTTCTCGGTAGCGTCATGATGGCGTATCAGGAAGGCGGTCTCGGAGCAGACCTGCGGCTCGAATTTGAGCGAACGCAGGGCTCGGGAGACCATATCCGCTCCAATCTTCTCATGATTGGGATATCGCACGGAGCCGTTGCGCTCCTTGACCCGCGTACGCAGCTTCCCGATATCGTGCATGAAAGCTGCCAGGCGCATGGCCGGGTCATCACTCTTCACCGCACACACTGAGTCCACCATGTGATGCCAAAGTCCTGGGACCTTCTCGACCTCACCTTTATCGGGCACCACCTCAGCCAGCAAGGGCATCAGATAGCGCACGGCTCCGGTATCGGAGAGGAGATCGAGGGCAAGACGGGGATTGGGTCCTGTGAGCATCTTGGTCAGCTCGGCGCGGCATCTCTCACGCGACACGATCGAGAGGCGCTCCACATTATTATATAAGGCACGCAGAGTGGCATCGTCGATGCGCCAGCCGAAGCGGGCGGCAAAGCGTATGCAGCGCAGTATGCGCACCGGGTCGTCGTCGAAGGTCACATTGGGATCGTCGGGTGTGCGGAGCACTCCCTCCCGGATGTCGGCCACTCCGCGCCCGGTAAGATCTACCATGCGGTCTCGCGAGATATCATGATAGAGGGTATTGACAGTGAAGTCACGGCGGAAACAGTCATCTTCGAGTGTGCCGCTGACGACCTCGGGATTGCGGGTC
The DNA here is from genome assembly GCA_947174155.1 of uncultured Porphyromonadaceae bacterium. The sequence continues at coordinate 418 of CAMWHX010000168.1, read as the reverse complement.
GTGCGGTCTGTATACTTCTCGCGGCGTGTCTGCACCAACTCGATCTCATCATCGGGGAAGGCCTTCAGACGCAGCTTGGCGGTGCCATACTTCTCGAAAAATATCGGACGCCCGATTGTCAGACGACGGTTGTGGAGCCACGTGGCGAGTTCGACACCACCGTTGGGGAGGTCGACAGCGATATCGACATCCTTAATCTCGCGTCCTAATATCTCGTCACGGCAACAACCGCCGACGGCATACACGTGTCCCTCCCACTGAGTGCCGCGAATGAGGTCGCGCAGCCAGTGACAGACGGAGCGATAGAGAGCTGTGTCCATGTTGTGCCGGAGAGGATCAGGCGTCGATGTTGGCGTATGTGGCGTGCTCTTCGATAAAGTCGCGGCGCGGTCCTACCTCCTCACCCATTAGGATGGAG
>CAMWHX010000167.1 GCA_947174155.1 uncultured Porphyromonadaceae bacterium | reverse complement strand
TCAGGCTGATTGTCGGCCGCAGTGGAGAAGGTCTCGCTCTTACGGGTCGGGATCGTGGTGTTGGCTTCGATGAGCTTGGTCATCACGCCACCCATAGTCTCGATACCGATCGACAGAGGCACTACGTCGAGCAGGAGGACATCCTTGACGTCACCGCTCAGCACTCCACCCTGGATCGCTGCACCGATAGCTACCACCTCATCAGGGTTAACGCTCTTGTTAGGCTCCTTACCGAAAATCTCCTTAACCTTGTTCTGGATAGCGGGGATACGGGTAGAACCACCGACGAGGATCACCTCGTCAATCTGACCTGCTGTCAAACCGGCATCCTTAAGTGCCTGTACGCAGGGGGCTGCCACGGCGTCGATAAGCTTCTCGGCCAACTGGTCAAACTTAGCTCGGGTCAGCTTCACTACAAGGTGCTTCGGACCGGAAGCGGTAGCGGTGATATAGGGGAGGTTGATTTCAGTCTCGCTCGAGCTGGAAAGCTCGATCTTGGCCTTCTCGGCAGCCTCCTTCAGACGCTGCATGGCCATCGGGTCATTGCGCAAGTCGACCTCTTCAGTCTTCTTGAACTCATCAGCCAGCCAGTCGATGATCACGTTGTCGAAGTCATCACCACCAAGGTGGGTATCACCATTGGTGCTCTTCACCTCGAAGACGCCGTCACCCAGCTCAAGGATGGAGATATCAAATGTGCCGCCGCCGAGGTCGAAGACTGCGATCTTCTGCTCCTTCTCGCTCTTGTCCAGGCCGTAAGCCAGGGCTGCCGCGGTAGGCTCGTTGACGATACGCTTTACCTTCAGACCGGCGATCTCACCGGCCTCCTTGGTGGCCTGACGCTGAGAATCATCAAAGTAGGCAGGAACTGTGATGACTGCCTCCGTAACCTCCTGTCCGAGGTAATCCTCGGCGATCTTCTTCATCTTCTGAAGGATCATGGCGGAGATCTCCTGCGGAGTGTAGTCACGGCCGTCGATGTCGACCTTCGGGATGTCATTCTGGCAGACTACCTTGTAAGGTACGCGCTTGATCTCGTCCTGAACCTGGTCACACTTCTCACCCATGAAACGCTTGATGGAGTAGATGGTGCGGGTCGGGTTGGTCACGGCCTGACGCTTGGCAGGATCACCTACCTTACGCTCGCCGCCGTCGACAAACGCCACTACGGACGGTGTGGTGTTGCGACCTTCATTGTTAGGAATCACTACAGGGCCTTTACCTTCGAGCACTGCTACACAGCTGTTGGTTGTACCCAAGTCGATACCAATAATCTTTCCCATGATTTTCTATAATTATTTTTTGTACTTGTTTTGTGAATATGTGTGTTTTTCTCTCTCGTATTAGACTCGCGCCCCGGCGCCTTATCGGAGTGGCCCTCGGTCAGGAGAACCTCGCTCCTTCGTCGCAGTGGCGTTTGGTGTCCGTTTGACTTATTAACAAATAGCGTGCGAAATGTTTCACTCCCCTCCACCAAAAACGGGATGAAAGACGAGATTAAATTTTTATAACATCTGATTATCAATATTTTATGTAGACAATAGCAAATTTAACACTTGGAATCCGCGATTCTTGGTAATGTGTCAAATCCGTCCCTAATCTCGCCAAAAATGACATTTGCGACGTTTTTTCTCTCTTTTTACGGGAGTTTTCAAAAATTTTGCTTAAATTTGCACGCTACTTCGCGCCCCTACCCTTGACCCGGTAACAGTTATGAGGGTACATGCGCGTGAAAACCGAATCATCCAAGATCGATCTATGAAGAAGCTACTTCAAGAAAAGCTGGGACGCTACGATGCTCCCCAGAAGGCCAAGGCCGCAGGCATATACCCCTACTTCCGTCCTATCTCGTCGGAGCAGAACACCGAGGTGATCATGAACGGCAAGAAGGTCCTCATGTTTGGCTCCAACAGCTACATGGGCCTCACCAACCACCCCAAGGTCATCGAGGCCGCCGTGGAGGCCACCAAGAAATATGGTACCGGCATGGCCGGCTCACCCTTCCTCAACGGTACTCTTGATATCCACAAGCAGTTTGAGGCCCGAATCGCCGACTATGTTGGCAAGGAGGATGCCATGCTCTACTCCACCGGTTTTGGCGTTAACCTCGGCGTGGTTTCGACACTGACCGGTCGTGAGGATTACGTCATACTTGATGAGCAGGATCACGCCTCCATCATCGAAGGTCGTCGCCTCTCCTTCTCCAACTATCTGAAGTATCGTCACAACGATATGGAGTCACTCGAAAACCAACTCCGTAAGTGCGACCCCGACAAGGTGAAGCTCATCGTGACCGACTCCGTCTTCTCGATGGAGGGCGACGTAGCCAATCTCCCCGAGATCGTGCGTCTGGCCAAGAAGTACAACGCCTCTATCATGGCCGACGAAGCTCACGGCATCGGAGTCTTCGGCAAGGGTGGTCGCGGTGTAGTCAACCACTTCGGCCTCACCGACGACGTGGACCTCATCATGGGCACATTCTCCAAGTCCTTCGCTTCTCTGGGCGGCTTTATTGCTACCGACAAGGAGATAACCAATTTCCTCCGCCACCACTCCCGCTCCTATATCTTCACCGCCAGCATCACACCGGCCTCCACGGCTGCTGCCAACGCCGCCATGGATATCATGCTCGCCGAGCCGGAGCGCCAGGAGCATCTGTGGGATATCACCAACTACGCTCTCGAAAACTTCCGCGCGATGGGATGTGAGATCGGTCACACATCGACCCCGATCATTCCCCTCTTTATCCGCGATGACTACAAGACCTTCCAGGTTACTCACGACCTGCTGGAGGAGGGAGTGTTTGTCAATCCTGTCGTCACCCCGGCCGTAGCTCCTCAGGACACCCTGATACGCTACTCCCTGATGGCTACCCACACCAAGGAACAGGTGACCCGTTCACTCGAAGCTATCGAAAAGGTCTTCAAGAAGCACGGTATCATCAAATAAGGAGGATTCCCTCGAAAAATGCAATTCACGCTCGAAGCCACCGCGCCCGGCTCTGCCGCGCGCGCGGGGCAGTTCACCACCGCGCACGGCACGGTGCAGACCCCTATCTTCATGCCCGTCGGCACGGCGGGCACAGTCAAGGGTGTGCACCAGCGTGAGCTGCTCCACGATATTCACGCCCAGAT
>CAMWHX010000166.1 GCA_947174155.1 uncultured Porphyromonadaceae bacterium | reverse complement strand
TCCGCGATAAGTTTTTTGAGTTCGGGATAGTCGCGGTCTATCTCCTCCGGAGCGGCGAGGAGCACCTGATGTCCGGACAGGTATATAGGAAGCTTCATTAATTTTGAATTTTGAATTTTGAATTTTGAATTTGAGATTGGGATGTCCTCGCTCCTCCCGATTAATCCCGATTAATCGGGACTAATCTCAATTATGAATTATGAATTATGCATTATGAATTATAAAAAGCATAGTATCAGCACCTGGGCCACGATCACACGCATGAACATCGTCAGCGGGTATACCGTAGAGTAGGCGACGGCCGGGGAGTCGTTGTTGGCTACCTTGTTGGCGTAGGCCAGTGCCGGGGGATCGGTATAGTTGCCGCTCATCATACCCATGATGCTCAGATAGTTCATCTTATACTTGGCGCGAGCAACGATGCCGACCACAAGAAGGGGGATGACCGTGATGATGAACCCGTACCCGACCCACAGGGCGCCGCGTACGTTAAAGACTGTAGCCGCGAAATCCTTGCCGGCCGCTATGCCGACCGAGGCGAGGAAGAGACATATGCCGATCTCGCGCAGCAGCAGGTTTGCCGATGAGTTGGTGTAGGTCACCAGATGGAACTTCGTGCCGTAGGCGCTGATGAGGATTGCTACCACCAGCGGTCCCCCGGCGAGACCCAACTTCATGGGTACCGACATCCCCGGGAACTGCAGAGGTATGCTTCCGACGATGATACCGAGGAATATACCGATAAACATCGTGATGAGGTTCGGCTCGTTGAGACGCTTCATCGAGTTGCCGAGCTTCTCCGCCAGACGGTTGATATCGGCCAGTTTGCCGACTACTGTCAGACGGTCACCCATCTGCAGACGCAGAGAGGGAGTGGCGAGGAGGTCGACGCCGGCGCGGTTGACTCTCGTCACGTTGAGCTTATAACCCATACGCAGACGCATCGATCCGAGTTTCACACCATTGTATTCCGTCTTGGTGACCACGATGCGGCGCGACACCACAGGTCCCTGGGCCATCTCCCAGGTCTTCTCCTCCGTCGGCCCGATGAAGCGCTTGAATATCTCCTCATCCTGCGCCGAGCAGACGATCAGCACCAGGTCATCCTTCTCCAGAACATCGGTCGATGTCGGGATTATGATCTGGCCGTCCGGTTTCTCGATACGCGAAATGACGAAGTTGGCCGATATAAGAGTGTGGAGTTTGACGATAGTCAGCCCCTCGATCAGATCGTTGGTGACACGATATGTGACGATATGAGGGGCCAACTGCGACTCAGTCTTCTCATTTTCAATCTCCGAGATCTCGCGGTCTACATCAATACGAAAGACCTTTTTGAGCACCAGCATCGTGATGATGATACCAATCACACCTAAGGGATAAGCAGCCGCGTAACCCATCGACATCTGCTGGGAGACGTTATAGGCCTCGGAGTGGATCTGCAAGACAGTCTGCTGGGCCGCTCCCAGACCGGGAGTATTGGTCACTCCACCACTCATGATGCCGACCATCTCGGCCAGAGAGGTAGACCCCTCTGCACCCCCCTGGATGAAGTAGATGGCCAGGGTGATGACCACATTGAGACCGATACCGATCATCGCCAGTGCATTCATGCGCACCCCACCCTCCTTAAAGGAGGAGAAGAAGCCCGGACCAACCTGCATACCGATAGAGAAGATAAAAAGGATAAGGCCGAACTCTCGCAAGAAGTGCAGGGTGTTACCCTCTACGGCATACCCGAGATGTCCCATGAGGATACCCACGAAAAGCACGAAAGTCACTCCCAGTGAGACACCGAAGATCTTGACCTTTCCCAGATAGATACCCGCGAAAATCACAAACGAGTAGAGCAGAATCGTACTCGCCAGTGAGACGGTGGTGGGAGACAGCAGTGTAAAAAGCCAATCCATAATGATGATGTGATAGCTATATATAGTTTGAGATTAGTAAGTTAGACCCAAGCCGACACCGACACGGCAAGGCATGGGCCATAAAAAAACACTACAAAATTACTGATTTTTTCCCACATACGTTGGGATTTAGGAGAGAAAAAGGTAATTTTGCATGTTTTTGTCCCTCCTCCGCCGCCCCGCATCAAGGAGTGGGGGGAGGACGGTATAAGATTTATTAAGGTAAGAAAAGTATTATGGAGAAGAAGATTCGCGCCGCCGTAGTAGGATACGGCAACATTGGCCGTTACACTCTTGAAGCTCTCGAGGCAGCCGCAGATTTTGAGATTGCCGGAGTCGTGCGCCGCAACCCCTCTGACCGCGGCGATATCCCCGCCGACATCCCCGTCGCAGGCTCCGTCGCTGACCTGAAAGACGTCGACGTCGCCATTCTCGCCACCCCCACGCGTGAGGTGGAGAAGCACGCCCGCGAGATTCTCGCGATGGGTATCAACACCGTTGACAGTTTCGATATCCACACCCTCGTGCCGCAGCTGCGCCATGACCTCGGCGAGGTCGCACGTGCCCACGGCAGTGTGGCCGTGATCTCCGCCGGCTGGGATCCCGGAAGCGACTCGGTGGTGCGCACCCTGATGGAGGCTATCGTGCCCAAGGGTATATCCTATACCAACTTCGGTCCCGGTATGTCGATGGGCCACAGTGTCTGTGTCAAGTCCAAGCCCGGCGTCATCGATGCCCTTTCGGTCACCATCCCGACCGGCCAGGGTATCCACCGCCGCATGGTCTACGTAGAGCTGGAACCCGGACACACTGTAGAGCAGGTATACGCCGACCTGAAAGCCGATCCCTACTTCGCCACCGATGAGACCCACGTCATAGCCGTCGACAGCGTCAAGGCCGTGCAGGATATGGGCCACGGCGTCCACATGGAGCGCAAGGGCGTGTCGGGTAAGACCCACAACCAGCTCCTCGACTTCAACATGAAGATCAACAACCCCGCGCTCACCGGCCAGGTGCTCGTCTGCTGCGCCCGAGCCGCTATGCGCCAGGCTCCTGGTTGCTACACCATGATCGAGATCCCTGTGGTTGACCTCCTCCCCGGCGACCGCGACAGCTGGATCGGCCGCCTGGTGTGATCACCCCGTGGTCAAAATGATAAAACAGATATGGGAGAGTGGCCCGGCCACTCTCCCATATCTGTTTTATACTCTTATCCACTCGCCCTCCG
>CAMWHX010000165.1 GCA_947174155.1 uncultured Porphyromonadaceae bacterium | reverse complement strand
TTCCGACAAATTGGGTCTCATCACAGTCGGGGGGCATGATCCCCGCGTCACTCGATCAGGCTACTACATACGAAAATACAAACTTGACGAACTCCCACAGCTGATCAATGTCTTCAAGGGTGACATGAGTCTGGTGGGACCACGCCCTGAAGTGCGCAAGTATGTCGATATGTACACCCCGGAGCAGATGGAGGTACTCTCGGTCCGCCCCGGCATCACGTCTCTCGCCTCGATACGTTACCGCAACGAAAACGATATCCTGGCGGCAGCCGATGACCCTGACCGTTGCTATATCGAGCAGGTAATGCCCGATAAAATCGCCATAGACCTCGAATACGTCAAGAAAGCGGGTCTGTGGAATGACATTAAACTGATCTTCTCCACCTTTAAAGAGATATTGACCAAGTGAACCCTTTTAAGAAAGTCATGAGCTGGTATCTCAGCAAGCAAGCGCTGCCATACTGGTCGATACTTATATTGGACTGTGCGTTTGTCATGCTGGCAGACTATGCAGTCTATGGTATAAGCCAGGGATCGCGTGAGATGTCTGACCGCTTTTGGGAGCTGACTGGTACTTTCGCATTCTATCTTATCCCGTATATCATAGGATTCCGCCTCTTCCACACCTACTCGGGTGTGATAAGATTCTCCTCCTTTGTCGACCTCCAGAAGGTCGGACTGGCGATGGGGACGGGCCTGGTGATTGATCTCATCCTGAGGTGGAGTCTTGACTCGGTCGTATGGATTCAGGATTGGACAGGTCAGGAAATGGCCATAGGTGCACTCGTAGCGACGCTACTGATGTGGGCCTTGCGTATTTGGGTCAAAAATCTCTATGACGGCACTTTGGGACTCAACAGAAGTCAGCGTGTGCTGATATACGGTGTGCGTGAGGGTGGAGTCGGATTGGCCAAGAGCATCAACAATCAGGAATCCACTCCTTACAAGGTCGCGGGGTTTCTGACTGATGAACCGGAACTTGCCGGCCATAGTCTCCTGGGACACCGCGTATATGCCGTTGACAAGAATCTGAGCCGGACACTTCGCGACGAGAGCATCAACGCGGTCATTGTCTCACCCCTCAAAAACGGTAAGCTCCCTGAGAAGAACGCTATGGTAGATACTATCATAGACGCCGGAGTCAAGATTCTTGTGGTTCCCCCCAGTGTGGAGTGGGACGGAAAGCATGATATCAGCTACACCCAGCTCAAGGAGGTGGATGTCGAGGATCTCCTGCCGCGCGACAAGATCGAAGTGGATATGAAGGAGATCGAGCGTCAGCTGCATGGGAAACGTATACTCATCACCGGTGCGGCCGGAAGTATCGGCTCGGAGATGGTACGCCAGGTATCCTCCTTCGGGCCTGCCGAGCTCATTTTGCTTGACCAGGCCGAGACACCGCTGCATGATATTCGTCTGATGATGGCCCGTAAGTATCCCGACGTCAAAGCTGAGACTATCGTGGCCGATATCGCTAACTCCGTCCGCATGGAGGAGATATTTGAAAATTATCGTCCCGAGTATGTCTTCCACGCCGCAGCCTACAAGCATGTGCCTATGATGGAGGATAATCCCCAGGAGAGTATAGCCAACAATGTGGAGGGTACTCGTATCCTGGCCGACCTGGCTGTGAAATACGGTACTCGCAAATTTGTGATGGTCTCCACCGATAAGGCTGTCAATCCCACTAACGTGATGGGATGCTCGAAGCGACTGTGTGAGATATATGTGCAGGCCCTCGACAAGGCCATAAAGGAGGGTAAGGTCAAGGGTGAGACCGCGTTTGTAACTACTCGTTTCGGCAATGTGCTCGGGTCCAATGGTTCTGTGATACCGCTATTCGAGCGTCAGATAAAGGCCGGTGGTCCCGTGACGGTGACTCATCCCGAGATCATACGTTTCTTTATGCTGATTCCGGAGGCGTGTAAGCTTGTCCTTGAAGCGGGCACTATGGGGCGCGGAGGTGAGATCTATGTCTTCGACATGGGCAATCCGGTGCGCATCGCTGATCTGGCAAAGCGCATGATCAAGATGAGCGGTGCCAAAAATATCGAGATTAAATATACAGGACTCCGCGATGGAGAGAAGCTCTACGAAGAGGTGCTCAACGATAAGGAGATCACCCTTCCCACGTTCCATCCGAAGATCAAGATCGCCAAGGTGAGAGAGTATAATTTCGCCGATGTCAACCGTCGTATAAGAGACTTGGTGGAACTCGCCAAGCATGCGGATGACATGAGCGTGGTGGCCGGAATGAAGGCCATCGTCCCGGAGTTCAAGAGTCAGCACTCCAAGTATCAGGCCCTCGATAAGGATTAAGTATCCCCACAGTCATGAAAAGCAAGAGAGAGAGAATATTGCTCTGCCTCAACCATATGTGTGGCAAGGAGCGGGAGTTTGTCAAGGATGCGTTTGACACAAACTGGGTCGTGCCCCTCGGACCCGGCGTGACGGGATTCGAACACGACTTGGAACAGTTTTTCAATCATCGCGAAGAGGGAGCTCCGCTGGACAAGAAGGTTGTGGCCCTTACGACCGGGACAGCTGCCGTGCATCTGGCTCTCGTGGCGTGTGGAGTCAAGGAGGGTGATGAGGTGATAGTGCAGACGTTTACATTCTGCGCCTCGAGTAACCCGGTGAAATATTTGGGTGCTACCCCCGTTTTTGTAGATTCAGAACCGTATACATGGAACATTGATCCCACTCTTCTCGAAGAGGCAATAAAGGACCGTATAGCCAAGACCGGGCGTAAGCCAAAGGCGATAATACCCGTGGCTCTGTACGGTATGCCGTATGAAGTCGACAGAATACTCGAAGTAGCCAACCGCTACGATATTCCGGTCATAGAGGATGCGGCCGAGGGATTCGGTTCCCGATACCGCGGACAGCGTCTGGGCACCTTCGGTGAGTATGGGGTCATGAGTTTCAATGGCAATAAGATGATAACCACATCCGGTGGCGGTGCCCTGATTTGTCCCGATGCCGAGAAGGCGCGTAAGATACTTTGGTATGCCACTCAGGCCAGAGAAGGTTATCCCTATTACGAGCATGAGGAGATAGGTTTCAACTACCGCATGAGCAATATCTGCGCCTGCATAGGTCGTGGTAAAATTTGTGTCGCTGAGGAGAATATAGCCCATCAAAAACA